>CABMHZ010000239.1 GCA_902386115.1 uncultured archaeon
AAACACCCTGACATTGTCCGGGTCATATATTTTGAGGGTAATATCCGCGGCTGTATCGCTGCCATTTTCTGTTTCCTTCACGTTGATGACTGCTCTCTCAAGAGTATTATAAACACCCCTGTCTGTGCTTACAAGAACTACCAGGTCACCCACGTTAAAGTTCGTACTCTCCTTTCGCGTAATTCCATATACATTAGCTTCAGCGGTGGCAGTGAAACTCCCCTGTACCGCCGGAATGGAATAATTTACCAGCGCAACGCCATTGATATCCGCCTGTGTAACGTTCACCTGAGCCGCAGTTCCGTTGGGATAATAAACAGTCGAGGTAATGCCGGCTGCTAATGGATCTCCCGAGATGTTCTGAAGTTGCGATGTCAGTACAATGGTCTCGCCTGCTGAATATACATTTTTATCAGGAGTAATGCTAAATCCGAATCCCTCAACCGCCCCGCTGACAATGCTGTATGGGGCGCTTGAGGAACTCATGGCTGCGCTGTGAGGTGCGACCGGAGCAGGTCGCTCAAAATAAAGATAAATTATCTGTCCTTCATACGGTGACAGTGCCCTGTCAAAGGTAACATTAACATAATTTCCCATATCGATTACAGTATAAGGCAGCTCATTTCCTGCGATATCAAAAAGCAGAGGCAAATCCGCGCCGCCGGGCAGGGCGATATTGAAAGTTACCGTCCCTGGGCGTTCTGACCCGTTACCATTGTACAGCAGAACAGGTACCCTGTAATCCATGAACGGGTCAGCCCACGACTGGTTTATCGTAAATGCGCTGATCGAAGTATTATCCGCTGCAAGGATGCCGCTATCATTAGTATCTACACTCACATTGAAAATGCCGGTAGCGGTACTGTAGAGGTCATTCGCAAAATCGATGACATAGCCGCCGGAGTTTGATGAGGTATTCCTGAATGTCCGCGGGCTATCGTCCTGCAGGATTGTGATATTGACAGCCGCCCCCGAGATACCGGCACGGGTTTCTGTGTCCCTGACTGTTCCTTGAATAATAAGGGGAATTACGGTATTATTTGAAATAGTTGATTCATTGAAATTATAAGGTCCATACCCGACTGTAGAAACATCCAGCGTCCTGACCTTGAACGTTGAAAAACTGCTGCTGTTACCGGTAACTGCATTTATCCTGTACATACCGATAGATCCTGTAGTGAAATTAAAGTTGTAGTTGCCACCACTCCCTTCCGCCATGCCCTGTTCCAGCACGGGCGAGCTCAGGTTATAAAGGGTGACGTTGTCGAATTTCAGGTAAGCGGTCGAGCCATTGGTCTGATTCAGGGCGAACCCGTTCAATTTTATAACAGAACCAGCAGGCAGGTTAAAATTACTCTGGTAGAATTGTTCGCCATTCTTATAAAAACGAATTGTTCCGGAATCGTATTCAATGGAAAAGCGCAATTTCTTATCATTGGTATTCTCTGCCAGTGAATATTCCGCCACACCGTTGATACTTACGCCATATCCATCCTGTGCATCGTCAGCATAATTGCGAAAATTCAGGCGGACAGGGTTTGTAGCGTTTCCTATGCTTGGTCTGGCAATTAGCTGGCTTGAAGTGCCGTTCGCAGATACCTCATAATCAAGAATAAAGTGGGAAGGCAAAGATGTTGTATTGAGCTGTACTGCTTTCCCGATCCAAGTATTGCCTGGGGTCAGGTTAGTGGTGTAGAACATCAGTTCATTATTCTGCGTGAAGCTAAGCGAATCCAAACAGCAGTCTGGCGTCGCGGCGATCATCTTTCCAGTATCGAAATAAGTGCCAGTAAACTCATCCCAGATTTCGAATTTCTGCACCGTGATATTGACCCGGGCATCCTCAGGAATACTTCCGTTCCTTACGGATACCTCAGCTCTCGCCGCATCACCTGGATTATATTGGACGCCGGCGCTCACGTCAAGGTTCAACTCTACTTCAAATTGCCTTGTCGCGCTGCTTGAGACATCTTCTGCAGTAATGGCATTCACTTCCACGGTGTACCACCCTGCCGGAGAATCATCTGCAAGCGTGTGATTCCATTCAAAGCTTCCGTTCCTTCCATAAAGCGTGGTATTTGCCACCTCACCGGCTGAGTTGTTCATCCTGATGACGACGTCAGCAATCCTTGGCGAACCAAGCGTATCCCTGAGAGCGCCGGAAACGTTTACGGTCTCACCGGGTTTATAAAGTGCAGGGCTGCGATCAAAGTTTACATTCGCAGTGAAACCTGAGGCTCTGATCCTGTTCAACGCATCGCCATGCGCCTGCGTAGAGGCGTTCAATGCATGAACTGCTATGATGTAATCCCCTTCCAGGGTGGCGTTCAGGAAAGAAGTACTGAATATTCCATTCACACAGGCGCCGTCCAGTCTCTCCAAACCGGAATCAGGCTTTGTTATATTTATCGAAACATCGGAATTTACAGGAGTATTATCTGTGTCAAATACTGTAATATTAATAGGAATAACCTCGCCGATCGCATAAATTGTCTTACTTACACTGGTGTTGACGTTATAATCGATATCGAACGAGGTAGAGTTGCTTCCGGTTATTGTGCCGTAAGTCACATTAACGTAGGATGTGTACGACCCGGCAGGAAGACCGCTAAAGGTTTCATTGTATGATACTAAGGCAAGGGGTTTATCAGATATCCTGAAATCGTCTATCCAGAATTCTCCAGTCAATGAACTTCCGATATTTGTGTTGGGGTACCATATCACACCGGTTATCTGGTGGTTTCCAGTCCCAAGGCTGGCATCAAGCTGCTCATCCAGGTTTATCTGGGTCCAGTGCCACTTATCATCGATGGTGAGATTACTCCATGCTGCCACTGTGGGATAATTGCCGCCTGTATTACTCCCCTGTGTCAAAGCGACTGACTTCCAGGCGCCGTTAACAAGAATAAGCATATTGATAATGTCGCCGCTGCCAATCTTGTAAGCCATACTCATATACGGATAAGTATCCGTTGAATATCCGGCTGAAGTCTGCCCTGCTTCAAGACCGGTGCTGCCTTCAAAGTTCCTGCCGCCCCATGCGTAAGTCCCCGGCCAGTACATGCGCAGGCTGTACGAGCCTAAAAATGAGGTGGAAGAATCCCTTGCAGGAGTATAATAATCCCTTCCGCTCCATTCCGTACCAGTCTCAAAAGTATCTTCGTCCCACACGCTGCCTGAAATGTTCATGCGGGTTGATACATTTCCCTGTCTGGATACTGCAAGCCCCCGGGAACTGTAAATAGATATGTTATAGGTTCCGCTGCCGACATATTTTTCTGCCTCGTTATCCCTGATAACTCCCTGAACAGTGACTTTTTCCCCGGCATTATATCCGGTTTTCTCTGTAAATTCCGTTATCGACAGACTGCTCACCCTGAAGCTGCCTGTTGCGTTCCCGATAACACCAGCTTTTGAGACGTTGATGGTAACATTATAATATCCGAATGTGCTTGAATTTGTGAATGAAAAGTTGAAAGTCCCGTTTACATCGGTGATGCCGTTATAATAGTAAGATACTCCACCGGCTATAAAAGTAGAATTGACAGCGGCTCCGGGTACTGGAATTTGAGAATTATCATAAACAATCGTATTCACCGGCACGGAACCGTTCCAGTTATACGATGACAGGAGCGGCAAATTCACTTTGTATTTTACCCTGTATGCAGTGTTTTGAGTCCCGTGGATATTGGCGTCAGCGGCGTTCACTGTGACATTATAATCGCCGGCAGCGTCCACAGTGCGCGAGAGGTTGTAGAATCCCGTGGAATTAGTAGTTCTTGTTATGGTGTTACTGAAATTTCCGTTCCAGATAGTGATATTCACCTGGGCGTTGCTTATATTGCTGTCGTTCTCAAGGTTTCTGACATATCCTGTGATGGTCGCATTTGTATCAACAACGTAAGGACCCCCAGCATTTACAGTGACATTAAGACCCCTGACTATGAATGAAGTATTTTCGCTGTCCGGTACGCTCGTTTCATTGTACGCCCAAATAGTAACATTATATTTCCCAGGCGCCGCGATAGATGAAAGAGTGATATCCGAAATGTATGTACCGCCGTTAGTATGGTTAAGAGTAACATCTGCCACCTGCGCACCGCCTGTTGTCACGTTTGCATATACCGTCGCATCGCTCACATTTGCGCCAAGATAAGTCACATCCGCCTGTATCTGCACCGTGTCGCCTCGATTGAACTGGGTATTATTAACTATTGGTGTGATGTCAAGTTTTGGGGTCCAGTATGTGATATTGATGACCGTTGTAGAATTAACTTCTGGCAGGGAGAGTTCCATGTTCTCTCCGATCACAGCGCTTTCCGTGACGTTTGCACCATTTATAAACACCATAACATCCTGTGCACGCTCAAAAATTGGCATTACTACCGACGCATTTGTCAGGTTTGATCCTGGAGAGAATACAGCGGTATCGGTGACATTATACCTGCTCAAACCCTCGATAACGCTGTTTGTAGTGTACCCGGAATACTGTTTCTGAAGGGTCAGGTTGTATCCGATTATGGATGTTCTCCTGCAGTTGTTGATGCGAACAAGATTACTGGCAGCCCTGAACCCTGTTATATCAATTGTATCGTTTGTGAAATTCCCGATGTTGGCATACGTGAAATTGTTGTTCGTATTGATGAACAGGTCACAGGGTGATAATATATGTCCGATGTAGTCAACGTATAATTCTTCTGTGAAATAGTACTGCTGTGAGCTTCCCGTATTCTTGTTAAATATCTTTACGGTCTGGGTATTGCCCGGATTAAGGAAATCCGGGATAAAACCCTTAATATTATCGCTCTGGCTGAAATACGGATCTCCATGAGGTATTATTGAACTATTGACTTCCCGCCCGTCCATTGTGATGTTAAATGCCAGGTCTTCTACATAATTTACAGGTTCTTCAGCCGTTGTGTTCAAATATGCACTGAGTATCTCAAGGTAATCGTAGGGATATAAGGGAAGATTGAATGTACCGCTTATGTTCGAGTTCAGGTCTTTATTGATTATTTTGTGCGCAACTGGCAATGGGTTGAAGAGCAGGTGAATGGCAGTCTTGCAGTATATGTACAGGCTGGCTCTTGTTATGTTGGTCTGGTTGATCCACAGGAGGGCATCAGGTGCAAGGGTTACATCACCGCTTATCTCCGTCAGGTTGCCTTTTATCATGTAAAAATAATTGTCAAGTACTTCAGCATTTGCAGTTGCATAGGCTATCGTATTTCCTTCTGATGCGTTAAAGGATACAACATACGTTCCCGCTCGTCTTCCGGGGATGGAATAGCTGAAATAACCTTCCGTGCCTGAGGTGGTGTTGTATGATTCATTGCCGATGTTGAAGTTGATCCTGCCCTGGTATCCTGTATTGTTAGTAAAATAAGCCCTGCCTGTTATTTTTATCTGCCTCCCTGATAATGCAGGGTCTGCATTTGCGTACAGGAGCAGGTCTTTGATATGGATGAATGTCCTGTTAAACCCGGTCCTCTTCACCCCGTCTATATCCATGGATGCAGAGGCTGTGATATTGTACACTCCTGCAATGGTATTTGAATAAGTGAATGGGGTCCCGGAACTTACGTTGGAGTCATATACCGGCACAGAATCACGATAAATGATTATTCGTGCTGTCGTCCCGACTGGCGTGCCGTTAAAATATGCACCCGGCGTTATGATGACATTTTCTCCTTCCCCGAGTTCTTCACGGCTTATGGTAAAATTCAGGAGCAACTGGGTGAGACTGTAATTTGTCTTAAATTTCCTGATGGAGTTATTGTATATGATCCCTATCCCGCTATTCCTTATGCGCAGGTGATCGCCTGAAATTGTGGCGCTGCCAGTGATATTCGTGTTGTTATCCCATACTGAGACTTTGTAGGCTCCCTCAGGCATATGATAAAGGATGCCGGAGTTGTTCCAGTCATAGTTCATATCGTTCGTGACATTGAGATCCGCACTTGAATATCCGGCATATTCGGTTACTTTTGCAGTCCTTGTTATATGGAAACCGAGAGCTATGGAATATGTGAGATTTACCGGGCTGCCTGTTGTGATGTTGATGTCATTCTGCGGTGCGAGGTAACCCGTAAGGTTGAGATTTGTGCTGCCTGTTGAAGCATTGTAGAACGTGATGTTATTAACTTTTACAAGGAGATCTGTGACTGAGGAAAGATTAAGTGTCATTTTTGATACTTCGGGTATTGCGTCAGATGGATATGAGAAGCTTATATTGGCATACGGATTTACAACTATGGTGTTTGTAATGCTGGCACTTGCATTGGTTCTATACAATGTGGTGTTCGTTACCTGAATGCCGGTTGAATTTGTTCCTGTTAAACTTCCGGAACTTGCGTTTACCAGGATCGAGTAATTGCCGGGTAGCGCCGGACCCGAAAGCATTTGAATAAAGTTTCCCTGCCCGTCTGATGTAGTTGTTGTTGAGCCTGCCCATGATGTATTTATTTCGATCGTAATACCTGAAGCAGCCGTGGAATTATTGTAGTAAGCTGCGCCGGATACCGTTAAGGTGTCATTGGTGAGCAATAAGGTATCAGCCAGAAGATGAACATTTATGCCGCCAGGAGCGCCGACAGCGAATACTGAGAATGAATCTGTTACTGCTTCAAGATAATCCCCGTCAATTCTTGTTTCCAGCGGCAGCCAGTCTTCAGCTTTATAATGATAAATTATAAGGTCGCTGCGCTGCCATTCGTTCAATATCCGGATGGTTGCGCCGGAGTTTAAGGGAGGATCGGATTGTATTTTAAAAAACAGCAATGGTTTAAATTGAGGATCTTTTACATCAACTGGTTTTTCCATGGATCTATTGGTTAAGATGGTGATATTTTCAGCGCCGGAGATACGGGTATACCTGTCTGCGATTTCAATTATGATGTTCGTATGGCTGGTTTTATCGGCAGGAACGGGTGTCTGGAATGGTAGCGGGGATTGGAATGCGGGCCCAGTAATGTTTGTGATCTCAGTAATATTCGTGAAGTTTAAAGTTTCGTCAGCTACAACTCCTGCAAACTGCATAAATATTGAAATAAGGCTTCCTATATTGATCCGTTCATACTGCTCCCCCTGGGTATTCGATGCAGTTGGAGTGGCGATGCTTAGTGTTAACAAAATTATTACTGATACTAATATTATAAACCTTCTGGGTTGAACGGGTTTCATTGTGGTTCCTTCCTTTCGGCGTCACCATTTTTCCCGTTTTTGAACCTAGACCCGAGTATTAGAGAAGTGTCCGGGTTACTCCTTTTTTTCACGTTATTAAATCCGGATCAATTATTAAAATCCAAATAAGAATATATCCTATCTCATATTCTTTTGTGAATTTCTATCCTTAAAACGATCCGCATTTTCCTATCCATTCTAAAAGTTATATTGGTAATAAGTTGGGTATAAAGTTTATTGTCGCAGAGGGTTTGCCATGGCGTCAAGATTCGCTTGGATTATATAAAAATATAATTAAACAATAACCTCACTACCTTCTGTTTCTAAAATCGATTGAAGAGTAGTTATTAAACCACTATCAAGGTCATTTGCTTCCATGG
>CABMHZ010000240.1 GCA_902386115.1 uncultured archaeon
ATGTTTTATCGTGCTGATGTGTTTTCCTGTCATATCGGCAAGGGAATAACCGAAATTCTTCTCGAATGCTGGATTTGCATATTCGATATCGCCATCAATGCCGGTTATTATCACACAGTCCACCATGCTGTCCAGTGCAGACCTGAACTTGAGAAGCTTCTCCTGCTCTTCGATCAACCTGTCATGGTACTGCCTGACCCGCATCAGCGACTTTACTCTTGCCTTAAGTTCGTACACATCAACCGGTTTTGTGAGGAAGTCGTCAGCGCCGGCTTCAATGGATCTTATCCTGTCCTCTTTCTCTTTAAGCGATGTCACCATTACCACAGGCAGGAACATGGTCTTTTGATCATTTTTGAGTATCCTGCATACTTCGTAACCGTTCATCCCAGGCATCATTATGTCAAGAAGTACAAGGTCGGGTATGGATTCTTTTACTTTTGATAATGCCTCTTCTCCGCAGCTTGCTTTTATTATATCGTAATCCGAAGCAAGCATTTCGGCAAGTATTTCGACACATACAGGTTCGTCATCTATTGCGAGTATCCTTCGCCTGTTTGTTCCAGACATCTTTTCACCCCTGTTCGACCGTTGTTATTTCATTGATTTCTTATCAATAGTTTATATGTCCATCCTCTCATTAATAATTTTTGCTGTTCTAATTTATTTTTTTCAGGTAATGTGATTAAGTTTCGGATTATCCTGAAAGATTTACAAACAAAATAGATGGGTGATAATGAGCCGGAAAACTATTAACTGCCACACATCGCCCCGACTTTCTACACAGAGGCTACTTATTACACAAAGCCCCTGGATAATTTTATAAACTCAGGATGAATACTATGATTATGCACAAATCAATTACTGCATTCAAAAAAGAGTTTTCACCAGAACAACGTGAACTACTCAGAGCACTGAAAGCCCGTTTTGAGGAAAACATGAACCGGCATAAAGGTCTTGAATGGGCTAAAGTGCAGGCAAAGCTGGAAGCTAATACTGAAAAACTGTGGTCTCTCAACGAAATGGAGGGAACCGGCGGTGAACCGGATGTTGTCGGTCATGATAAAAAGACGGGCGAATACATTTTTTATGATTGTTCAGCGGAAAGTCCTGAAGGCCGCAGAAGTCTTTGTTACGACCGCGAAGCTCTGGAGTCAAGGAAAGAAAATAAACCAGAAAATAACGTTATTGATATGGCTGCTGCCATGGGGATTGAACTTTTAACGGAAGAACAATATCGAGAGTTGCAGAAACTTGGAAATTTCGATATGAAAACATCGAGCTGGGTGAAAACACCTTCTGATATAAGAAAACTTGGTGGTGCCATCTTTGCTGATTTCCGATACGGCAATGTCTTCGTGTATCACAACGGTGCAGAATCTTACTATGGTGCCAGGGGGTTCCGTGGCTCGCTAAGGGTTTGAAATAAGATATTAGCCACGGAGGCGAGAACACAGAGAAATAATATCTCTGTGCCCTCCGTGACTCTGTGGCTATTTTGCTTATATTTAACAACACCAAAGGATTTTACACCCACCTACCCCGGTAGAATTATTATACCCCGATCCTAATTGTAAGATATTGAAAATCAATAAATGCCTTGCGGCTTGGTAACACAGGTTGGATGATCATGGAGGCATGAAAATGAAAACAAGATATATCTTAATCTTAGTAATAGCCATTATAGTCCTCGGAACATTCATTTTTTTAACAAGAGAAGAAACTAAAAAGCCTCCTGAAGTTATAAAAAGCGGCAATGAGAGCGGAACATCATTGCAGGCACCACCAGGTATTAGCAAAATCAAACACGTTATCATCATCATGCAAGAAAATCGTGCATTCGACCATTATTTCGGAACTTTTCCGGGAGCAGATGGTTTTCCCATGAAAGACGGGGTTCCGACTGTAGAAGTTTTTAATCCTAAAACCAATAAATATGTTAAGCCTTTCCACAATCCCAATGATACAAATTACGGAGGACTTCATTCCGAAGCGGCTGCTATCACAGATATAAATAATAGTAAAATGGACGGATTTATTAAGATGGCAGCGGGCTATACGGGTCAATGTAAAAATATAACCGATCCTGAATGCTCAATTTCAGGTATCCAGGATGTAATGGGATACCATGACGATAGAGAAATCCCAAATTACTGGACATATGCCCGTGAGTTTGTATTACAGGATCATATGTTTGAGCCTGTTTTGTCATGGAGCCTTCCAGCCCATTTATTCATCGCATCAGCATGGTCTGCCAAATGCACAAGTACAGACCCGATGAGTTGCGAGGATGAATTAGGCGTTCCTGAGACACTTACTTTTCAAAATGCTCTTGAGAAAAATCATTCTGAACCTGTCTATGCATGGACAGACATTTCATATCTATTACATGAAAACAATGTTAGCTGGGCATATTATTTAGACGGTAATGTTCCTCAAATATGGAATGTATTTCCCTGGTTTGTGACGGTTCGTGATAATAAAGAAACCGGGAATGTTAAACAGATATCCAATTTTTATAAAGATGCAAGAGATGGCACGTTGCCTGCTGTTTCCTGGATACAGCCAAATCAAAAAGATAGCGAACATCCTCCAGCGAAAGTCAGCGACGGGCAGGCTTTTGTGACTAAAGTTGTAAATGAAGTAATGTTAAGTCCGGATTGGAACAGTTCGGTAATATTTATCGCCTGGGACGATTGGGGAGGATTTTATGACCATGTTGTTCCTCCAAAAGTTGATAAAAATGGCTATGGATTAAGAGTGCCGGCATTAGTAATAAGCCCGTATGCAAAGAAAGGATATATTGACCATCAAAATTTAAGTTTTGATGCCTATTTAAAATTTATCGAAGATGTATTTCTCAAGGGGCAGAGAATAGATCCAAACACAGATAATCATCCTGACAGAAGACCTACAGTGAGAGAAAATGTATCCATTCTTGGCGATTTAAGAGAAGATTTTGATTTTAACCAATCGCCAAGAAAACCTTTAATTCTTAAACCATATCCCAATACTGCCAAATAACAATCTTTTTTGTTTGTATTCTAAAATACAATCAATAAGGTTGTTTTTTTAAAAACAACTCCGTTATTGTGAAACAGTTTCCCATCCCGGATGACCGAATTCTTTAGTCTTTGTTAGCAAATTTGTGATTAAAAACGCATTGTTTTTCACAATATAATGAGTAGTGAAACGGAACACGGATGACGCGGATCAGACGGATTTTCGCGGATCCGTGCGTACCATGCCATCAATGGAAAGAACCCTATCACGGTATCCTAAAGAAAACGACCAAAATTAATGATCAAATTTAAAAAAAAAAGATATTTAGCTATGTTTATCAAATTCATCGCATAATCAACCCCTGCACTTAAGCATATTAATTCTCAATTCAATTACAAGAAAGAATATTCCTGCAATTACGAAAAAAATTGCTGGTGCTACAAACGCTTCTATTTCATTAGCCATCCTATCACCTCCATGTTATGTATTGTTCTATTTCCTATCATCACAACAAGGCTCTTTTAGAAAGATATAGTTTTCTAAATAATTTTGTAAGGAAAAAAAAAAGAAAGAGATTTATTTTTTCTCTTTCATCTTTTCAGCCGCTTTCTCAAGTTCTTCGATACTGTTCACAAATACAGTCTTTTTTATCCTTTTTTGAGTTTAAGTAATCCCAGGGAATTTTATTCATTTCTGCGGGATTCACAGGTTTTGGGAACAACTTTTTCATTGGGAGGTGATCCGTGCGTATCCGCGTCGACTGTCACGCCAGTCGATTGCGTGCACACTTATGCCAGTGCGCTGGCATACGTGGACGAGTACTCCGCGCAATCCGTGTTGCGTGCCTCGAAGCACAAGAAGGCCCTGTTCGTGTATTATTTCATCAATAAAAAGATCCATGCATTCAACAATATAGGCTGCCTGCAACTCAAAAAATAACCTTATTTGAGCCCCAATCTTTTGATTAGGATGTATGGAGGTAAGGATATTTTTCAGAAATCGGTTTCTTGTCAATATTTCTAGATAAAATCGCATAGCTTTGACGTTATATATTGAAAACCATTCTTTGCTTTTTATTAATCGCTCACAAATCGCGTTTAGGTCAGAACCACCACAGGTCTTCAGGTCTGAAAAAGTGAATAGTGTTGATAATGCATCTCGATTTTTTTCAATGGAATAATCAGATGGTATGTTGATTTGCAGGGATTCGACCAGCGGTATTCTATTTCATAAGAATATTGTGAGAGAAGTGTTTGGTCAACTTTCCGATAATAGGTGGATTTTGATAATCGTGCAAGATTTTCTAAGTCTCTTTTTGTTTGAATATCATTGAAAACTCCTTTTTTTATTTGAATGGGATTTTCAGCGAATTTCAGTAGTTAGCTAATTTTTACTCCATTTCTGTCAAAAACACGGCTACCGATAGCTATATATAGGTGCAGGCTGCCCCCATATGAATCCTAAATCAAATGGGTTAGCCTGCAAATCAAGAATTGAAT
>CABMHZ010000241.1 GCA_902386115.1 uncultured archaeon
GCGTCAATGTGACCTATAACGGTGTAACATATGGCGGGAATATAGGTCTTAAGGGGAAGACGGTTGTTGATTTCAATCTCTCGGAAACCATCGGGGGATATGCACTGAAAGCTAATAAGACGCTTGCCGGGATACCTGTACGCCTCAAGGATGAAACGGGGATAGAAGTAATGAGCACTGTTACTGATAAAAGCGGAAAATATTCGTTCAGCATGGTCAATTCAGGAAGCAGTTACCTTGTCGAAGCCACATATGCAGATGTTCCATACACAAAGCCGGTAAACGCATCGGAAACTGCCAATTTCAGTGTATTTGAATCGACAAAAGAAGGAGACGTACTCACCGTGAATGTTGATCATATCATCCTGTCCCAGGCATCGAATGGGATAAAAGTGAATGAATATGTTGTATTCATGAATACCGGAGATAAGGCTTTCTTCAGTAAAGATCGGGCATACGTCGGAATCTCAACGCCTGAGGGTATAACGAGGTTCACGACCGATGCAATGGAATGCTGCCTGCAAAGAGAGAAGGATTCAGCATGGATTGACCCGATGAACCCGATCCTGCCGGGGGAAACATTTACTGCGCAGATATCATATGTTTTCAATCCGGAATCCTCAAAGGACATATTTTTCAAAAGTACGATCTACAATACTTCATATATGACCATACTATCTGACAAGAATAACGGCTTCGGGATCGAAAACCAGTTTGCTAAAAAGGAAACAGTTCCCAATGAAGGGAAAGAATTCGAAGTCTTAAGCTTCATGAACGTTCCGAAGGAACAGAAAACGGACATCCGGATAACCGGGTATGTTCCATCAAAAACAGGCAGCCCGGGAGATTTTAATTATCTTATCCCTGTAGTCGCTTTAGTATTGATCGGAGCAGTTTCGTATCCGTTGCTCAAGAACAAGATTGGCAAAAAGCCGGGAAGACGCTTTGTTAAAAAGGCACCTGTGCCGAATGTATCTATCGATGAACCACAGGAAACAGGTGAAGTAATCTCGCAACTCAATGCCGTTTCAGAGAATAATGCCGGGAAAGACATAAGTGAAATGTCATTTGACGAGCTGGTGGCTGAAAAGAATGCTGCATTCGAATCGATTCTTGGCGTGGAAAATAAATTCAATTCAGGAGAAATTACAGAAAAAGAGTACAAGGAGCTTAAAAAACAATACAAAGAAAATGCAACGATCGTTATAAAACAATTGAAAGAAGCAGCGTTAAACCTTGACCTCAATCAGCCTGTGCCTGTGCTTGAAAAAATGATAGTGCATATAGGCGACATAGATATTCTGGAAGAGCTCCTGGAGCAAGAAAAAGAAGGAGAAAACAGGGTAGAATTAAAGGAGATAATTGAACGGAGAATAGAAGACATTGAGCAAAATGAATGATCTTTCAAAAATTGCGGGGTGACCCGCGTCTCTGTTCAATGATGTCTCTCAGGATGAAGGAAAAAATGTACAGGGTGCTTATGCTGTTTGCTCTTCTAACATCAGGAATTAATATAGTCCAGGCTGATAACGATATGACTTCTGACCTTATATGCCCCTGCGAGTGCGTCATGGTTATTTCAACATGCGACTGTCCCACAGCAATACAGGTTAATGAGGAGATTGTTCAGATGAAGCAAAATGGCTTTTCGGAAATGCAGATTTTTTCAGCACTTCAGGCGGAGTACGGAAAGGAGATACTGCCACCTCCTGAAAAAACAAATGCAATGTTATTATGGATGGGCGGTGCATCATTAAGCATTTTATTTGTGTTTCTCGGATATATTTTTACCAAAAAACTCAAAAAGGAAGTCATACCTGACATAAAAAACTATGAACAAAAGTTTGAAGAAGAATACCTGAAGTTTGTTTCCGAAATGGAGGGAAAGTGATGATCGCTTTGAGGAGGTCCATTTCTTTGTTCATAGTGATTTTTTATTTCGCAGGCACAGCCTATGCACAGACAGATGAGAATAATTCAATTAGTGGACATGTCCCGATTAACCAGAGCCACGATATAAGGGTCATTCTCGACCATATTTTCATCTCAAATAAAAATGATTCTCTTGAGATCTCCGAGATTGTTGTATTCAGAAATGAGGGGCGGGAGATTTATTACAGCAAGGATAACCATACATTCTTTGCTATATCAATTCCGCCAGATGCAAAGAATTTGAAAACCCGGGTTATGGAATGCTGTCTTGTACAGGAAGAAGGAATGGTATATATGGATCCGATGCAGCATATTTCACAGGGTGCTAACTTTGAAATGCAGATATCATATACACTTTTTCCTCAGACTTCAGAATATGTGTTCAATAAAAGCGCCGTATATAATACCTCTTCTCTTTTGATGTTCTTTGATAAGAAAAGTGGAATGAGCATAGATGGATCGAATAAGACAATGACACTTGCAGGAAATGAATATAAAGTCATCACCTTTAATGATCTCAAAGCAGGGGAAATAGTCAGCATTCAGGTAAAAATACTGGAAGGGTCAAATTATCTCTATGCAGGAATTGGATTGTTTTCTTTATTTTCAATTTTTTTAGTTTATCGATTCAGGGAAAAAATTTTCATGAGAAAGAAAAAAGACTACACCCTGGAAGAACTTGAGATTGAGAAAAGAAAAATCTTTCAGGCTATTTATGGATTTGAAAAACATGCAGGACCTGAAAAGTCTGAAGGATTAGGGAAATTTATAGAAGAAAATAGGCTGAAGGCAATCAAAATTTTTATTAAAATCGATAATTTAAACAATAAACGCCAGTCCGAACTATCGGAAAGGGGATAAAACAGACATGAAGAGATGGAGGATTAAGAGTGCCAGGATCGGGAAAACATAAAGAAAGGATGTAAGAAAATCGATGATGAGTATTCAGGCTGGGGTGTTGGAAAAAATACATCCCTGCCTCCATAAAATACTTACTTTACATTAAACGTAAAGTACATATATTGTAAAAACATAAAAAGGAGAAATGAAAAATATGCAAATAGATCCAGTTTGTGGAATGCAGGTAGATGAAAATACAGCACAGTTTAAATCAGAATATAAAGGCAAGACGTACTATTTCTGTGCGCCAGGATGTAAAAAAGCATTTGATTCCGAGCCTGAAAAATACATGAAGAGCGGACCCGTGGGTATGGGTGAAAAAAAACCCTGGTGGAAGTTCTGGTGATTATCAATATTTTTTTTTTAGAATTAGAGGTGCATGAATGGAAAGCGATACAAATGCCCAAAATATAAATGAAGGATTCTTCAGCAAGCATAAGCATACATTAATTATGGTGCTCGGCTGCGTAATCCCTCTTTTGCTCCTCGGTCTTCTGTGGGTTGCAGGAGTTTCGCGGAATATACTTTCTTTTGGGATACTGCTGCTGTGCCCTGTAATTCATCTTTTGATGATGAAAAACATGAATCATGGTTCCCAGAACCCCGAGAATCAGATCAATGAAGATAAAAAAGAGGAACTTACATGAGAA
>CABMHZ010000242.1 GCA_902386115.1 uncultured archaeon
CCATGGAAGCAAATGACCTTGATAGTGGTTTAATAACTACTCTTCAATCGATTTTAGAAACAGAAGGTAGTGAGGTTATTGTTTAATTATATTTTTATATAATCCAAGCGAATCTTGACGCCATGGAGAAAATAGCTCCTGAATTCGCATAACTATATTACATGACAGCATAATTTAGCCAGACGATGTCCCTGTTCAACGCTAAATTCTATGAAATCATGGTTCATTTGCCCGATGATAAGAACTCACTCTCAGGGTTTGCCTCTGCTGCAAAAGATTTCGGGTATTCGGGTATGGCAGTTATCGACCTCAAAAGGAACAGGTTCGATCTGAATAATATGCCGGATGATTTTTCGCTCTACAACGCAGTTGAGATATCGGGCAAGCCTTCAAAGATCAGGGATGAAATAAAAAAATACAAAGATATCCCGGATATATTGATTGTCGAGGGAGTGAATGAGGAGATAGCGCGCGCCGCTGTGGAGTCCGAAAGGCTTGATATCATGATGCAGCCCGTAAAATTCAATAATGTCCTCGGGCAAATAGCATCCGATAATTCCGTGGCGATCGGTTTTAATGCAGGTTCCATTATCCGAATGAGGGGTGAGGCAAGGGAAAAGGAACTGAGGATAATGAGGACTAACCTGATGTACGCACGAAAATACGGTCTTCGTATGGTGATGACATGCCAGCCTTCGTCGCCGTTTGACCTTCGCGCGCCAAGAGAGATGGCAGCGCTTGGCAGTCTATTCGGAATGAGCCCAAAAGAAGCAACAGACGCCATGAGCAAGTTCCCTCTTGAGATCCTTCATAGAAAAAGCCCTGAATACATACAGGAGGGCATTGAAATAGTATGAAGACACTGCCGGTGCTTCGCGAAAAGAAGAGGTACATCGCGTTTGAGGTCATATCTTCACAGTCAGTGAACAGGCAGGAACTGTGGATGGAAATTGTAAATTCAGTAAACTCTCTTTTTGGCGACAAAGGAATGAGCGAAATAAATGCAGGATTATTGTCCTTTGATGGAAAATACGGGCTCCTGCGCTGCCAGAGGGACAGGACAACAGATGCCAGGGCAGCCCTTGCCTGCGTTAACAGGGTCAGGAATGACAGGGTTTCCATCGCTGTGCTTGGAATTTCGGGCACTGTGAGGGGGGCAACGGAAAAGTTTATACAACAAAACCTCGTTAAAGAGCCTGAACCAGAGAAGAATAACGGATTACATTTTTAAAATCTCGGAGATGAATAAAATGCAAATGGCACCACAGATGGGATACGACAGGGCGATAACGGTATTCAGCCCTGATGGAAGGTTGTTCCAGGTTGAGTATGCGCGAGAAGCTGTAAAACGCGGAACGACCGCGGTGGGAGTGAAAGCCACGGATGGAGTGGCGCTGCTGGTTGATAAAAGGGTTACCAGCAAGCTTCTTGAAGCTGAATCCATCGAGAAAATATTCCAGATTGACAATCACATCGGAGCCGCAACGTCAGGTCTTGTCGCGGATGCGAGGGCGCTGATCGACCGCGCACGGGTCGAGGCGCAGATAAACATGGTCACTTATGATGAACCCATCGGCGTGGAAGTCCTTTCCAAGAAAATATGCGATTTCAAGCAATCGTACACACAGTATGGAGGTGTCAGACCTTTCGGCACTGCTCTTCTCATTGCAGGAGTGGATGACAGCAGGGCACGTCTTTTTGAGACCGACCCGAGCGGGGCGCTGCTTGAATACAAAGCCACGGGCATAGGTTCCGGGAGAACCGAAACGATGGAAGTGTTCGAGAAAAAATACCGGGATGATATCAACCTGGAAGATGCCATACTTCTCGGGCTTGAGGCTCTCCACAGCACAGCCGAAGGCGTTTTCAATGCTTCGACCATCGAGGTCGGGATCATAGAACTTGCCAACAGGAAATTCAGGAAACTTGAACCTTCCGAAGTCGAAAAATATGTGAACCAGGTCATAAAAATGCAGGCATCCGAGACCAAGGGGAAAGGAAAGAAGAAAGAAGAGTGATGGGATATGGTCGCACTTGATGAGTCCATAATCGCACACCTTAAGACCCACGGCAAGATGTTCGAGATTTATGTAGATCCTGACGGAGCACTGGCTTTCAAGAAGGGCGACCCGGTAAAGATCGAGAATATTCTGGCTGTTGAAGACGTTTTCTTAGACGCAAAGAACGGGGACAGACCTGCGGAACAGGATGTTATCAATGCCTTCGGAACAAAAGATGTGTTAAAGATAGCAGAGAAAATACTGCATGAAGGAGAACTCCAGCTTACCACAGACCAGCGAAGAAAGATCCAGGAGGAAAAAAAGAGGCAGGTAGTGACCTTTATCGCGCGAAACGCCATCAATCCACAGACAAAAGCCCCGCATCCCCCTGCACGCATAGAGGCTGCCCTGGATGAAGCAGGCGTTCATATCGATCCCATGAAAAGCGTGGATGAAATGGTGGATATCGCAATGAAGGCGATAAGACCGCTCATCCCGATACGCTTTGAGGAGGTAAAGATAGCTATCAAATTACCGCCCGAATTCGCGGCAAAAGCTTACGGAGCAGTGGCAAAGTTCGGGAACCTCCAGAAGCAGGAATGGCAGAACAACGGCTCATGGATTGGCGTGATCAGCATCCCGGCAGGGATGCAGGATGAGCTGTACGCTCTATTGAATTCGCTCACC
>CABMHZ010000243.1 GCA_902386115.1 uncultured archaeon
ACATGCAAAGAGGATAAATGCTTTGCTATCTAACGATTATTTCAACTGGAGATCCAAAAAAATCGTGATGAAAATGAGAGATCGCTGAATTTTTGTTGGCTAGAAATCCTTAACCGATGACCAATGAGTTATAATTATTGTTCCTGATGATGAATTCATCAAATTTTAATTCTATTAATTCTCTTGGATTATTGTTACTGGTTAATCCGATAATCTCACCCAGGAAAACCACAAAATCTTTTTTCTGATATTTCTGGATACTCTCAATAGTCATTTCAGGTCTAAGTCCTGTTAATTGCTCTTCCAACTGTTTTAATTCAAGGGAAGTAATACCTTCACCGCTTTTTATTTTCTTCACAAATGGATTTTTCTCTAAAAACTCCTTCAACCTGCTGTCTTCTTTTATTTCTCTCTCATACTTTTCCCTGCTCAAAACCAAATCGGGAGCATCGATTTGAACGATTTTTCTTTTATCAGGCTCATAATATTTCATCAGCGGCGCCAGTTCCCGAACCATAAATTCAACGTCATCAAAGGTCAGGTCTTCCCAGAATTCATCCTGAAGGACTTTCATTATTTTATCTCTGTTATTCCTGATCTCGTTCAAATTGTCTTTCCGAATGATGTTCCCAGCCATCTGCTGTACATATTGTTTGACTTTTTCTGTATTGTCGAAATTCCGGTCTAAAACATAACCAAATAATTTCTCAGTATTCAGGATAAAAGAAGAAATGTTCGGATTAGTCCCCTGGCTGAGAATCATAAGTGGAGAGATTTCCTTCTTTAATGCATCAACATATTTTTCAAGATTAAAGGAGTTCTTTTCGATTTCATAAATTATTGGCAGTTTTTCCCTCACAATAAAAGATTCTTTATCCAGGGACTCGATAGGCTCCATAATTTTGCCGGAAACCATTTTCTTCTGGTTCTCATCAAGCTGTTTTTTTAACAATTCTACCCGGTTTTCAAATATTCGGGCGATTACATCCATCCGGGGTTTTCGCACTTCTGAAACCTTAAACTCATGGTATTTTATATTTGAATGACTGCCAATCTTAAAATCAAATATTTTGAAGTCATTTTTATCCCTGACTGGCAGCCATTCAGGATGCTTACACGCATTCAGGTTCCTTGTACCCCTTCCAACCATCTGCCAGAACCTGATATGGGAAAAAACAGGTTTGACAAAAACAAGGTTGCAGACTTCCGGAACATCCACGCCGGTATCCAGCATTCCAACAGAAAGCGCAATCCTTGGCTCAGACTGCAACTGGAACCTTAAGACCTCATCTTCTGCCCTATCCATATTGGAAGTAATGACCTGTACATCACCGGATAGATTGGGAAATAATTTACCGAAAATATCTTTCATATGCTGCGCATGTCGCCTGCTTGCACAGAAAAAAATCGATTTACACGGCTTACCTTCGTCTGATTTGTAACAAATATTCATAAATTCGCGAATAATAAGCTCATTCGTCTTATCATCCATGAAAACTTTATCGAACTGAACGCCAGTATATTCTACGTAATCCGGATTCTCTTCCTGTCTCCTGATCTGGTCTTTGAGGGATTTAGTTAAATCCCTTCCTTTTATACCTAAAGATAATATTTTTGTGTCAATAATTTCTGCATTATACGGAACTAAGACCCTATCCTGAACTGCTTCATCATAAGAATAGGCTACGGTTGGCTTATCGCCCTCGCATTCAAATAGATCATACGTATTCTTGGTCTCATGTTCTCTCGGTGTGGCAGTAAGACCGATTTTGATGGCATCAAAATATTCATTGATGAGGTTATTTTTATCATAAATAGACCTGTGAGCCTCATCAAAAACGATCAAGTCAAAGAATCCAGGGCTAAATTTTTCAAAGAGCTTTTTTGGATATCCGCCCATCAATGTCTGTATCGTTGAAACGTAAAGTCTGGCACTTGTTGTAAAACCTTCACGCAAATCAGCTACGGGTTCGGTAAAAAATTGTTTAAAACCATTGGATTTTGCCTGATTGACAAGAGGTATGCGGTCTGCGACAAATAACACGTTGCGTATCATATTTGCATTGATCAGCAATTTGATAATAGCCATTGCCACTCTTGTCTTACCGGTTCCCGTAGCCATCTGGACAAGTGCCTTTCGATGACCCTGTGAAAAATGTTCACTTAAGACCCTTACAACCTGAAAATTTCTTGGTCTATCAATAATACGCTGGTCTGTATTTACATTTCCGGGGTCTCGCTTTTGATTATGTAGATCACTTCTTCTTTTAAGATCTTCCTGGGTAAATGGTCCGCTGACTTTTCGTTCAATTCCATCCTCATCAATAAAACGCCAGGTCGTGCCGTTGGTTAAAAATATGGGGATATTTCGATTTACTTGTGTCTCAATATCTTTAGAATAGGTTCTTGCCTGGATTCTGCCCTTCTCTTCATCTAAAGAATAACGTTTAGATTCAATAATTGCCAAAACGGTAAAATCTTCATCCAATAAAACATAATCAATAAACCTGTCAACGCCTTTTTCAATAACATTAATACTTGACTTCGCCACTTCGACAAAATTCCGGTGATTTCATCCTTTCCGCAATTTGACAGTTGGACTTTTAGAGTCATAATTTAAGGTTCTACCTCTGTAT
>CABMHZ010000244.1 GCA_902386115.1 uncultured archaeon
CTGAAGGTTTAATGGTCTGGATATTGGGATTGACCACTGGCATGATGGTCGGAGTCTCGATAATCCCGTGGCGGGTTTCAAGGCGCCCGATCCTGCCGCAGATGTCTTTGTGGGTTATTTCGAAGATTGGGGGCATGATGGCTATGATGGGGTGGCGGGTATATTAGGGTGAGGATGACTATAGCAAACAGGGAATAACAATCATTTTATATCTTGCAGCATATCAGGAAGCGCATGAGTCTTGATTACAGGGCGCTCGGACTAAAATCCGGGCTTGAGATACACCAGCAGCTTGATACAACGGAAAAGCTGTTCTGCGGCTGTCCCACCCTTCTTCGTGACACTAAGGAATCAAACTTCGAATTTTTCAGGTATCTTCGTCCCACCCAGAGCGAGATGGGGGTTGTTGACAGGGCTGCACTTGAGGAAATGAAACTTACCAAGAAATTCATCTATAAAGCATACGATACTACCTGCCTTGTGGAGAATGATGAAGAGCCGCCGCGGGAAATTAACTCCGAGGCTGTAGACTGCGCGCTGGTCATTGCCCGCATGCTTAACATGAATATCGTTGATGAACTCTACACTATGCGTAAGATTGTGATCGACGGCTCCAACACATCAGGTTTCCAGAGGACCGGGCTTATCGCCACTGGCGGCTGTATAGATTCTTCTGCCGGCAGGGTGAGGATCGATGTGCTGTGCCTTGAGGAAGAAGCTGCGCAGAAAGTGGAAGACAGGGGTGATTCAGTAATATATTCTCTTGACCGCCTTGGCATCCCGCTTGTGGAGATCGGCACGGCTCCTGATATCGTTTCACCGGCGCATGCGCGTGAAGTTGCCGAGAAACTCGGAATGATCCTGCGCTCAACCGGAAAAGTAAAGCGCGGTCTTGGCACTATACGGCAGGATATCAATATTTCAATAGCAGAAGGCGCGAGGGTGGAGATAAAAGGAGTGCAGGAACTGGATTTAATAGAGACCATTGTAGAGCGGGAAGCACTGAGGCAGGCAGAACTTCTTGAGATAAAAAAGGAACTCAACAAAAGAAAGGCGACAGTATCTGATAAAATAATCGATGTGACAACGGTTTTTGAGGGAACCATATCCAAAGTGATTCTAAAGGCATTGAAGGGTGGTGCAGTGTATGCAGTTAATTTACCCGGTTTTGAGGGACTTGTTGGCAAAGAGATCCAGCCCGGCAGGCGTCTCGGGACAGAATTCTCAGACCGTGCCAAGAAATCAGGCGTTGGAGGCATATTCCATACAGACGAGCTGCCCAATTACGGCATCACGGAAGACGAAGTAAATTCGCTCAGGAAAGCTGTGGGGGCACAGGCGAATGATTGCGTCGTGATGGTAGCGGATTCCAGGGAAAAATCAAAAGGAGCAATGGAAGCAGTGATTACGCGCGCAAAAGAGGCTCTTGAAATAGTTCCTGAAGAGACAAGACGCGCTCTTCCAGATGGGAATTCTGCGTACATGAGACCGCTTCCAGGCGCGGCACGCATGTATCCTGAAACTGACGTGCCACCTGTTGAAATAACGGCGGAGCGCATCGGCAGCATAAAATTGCCGGAGCTTATCGAGGAACGCATACCGAGGTACATGAAGCAGTTCAACCTGAATGAGGAACTGGCGGGTCAAATAGCGCGTTCAGGCAACTTTGTTATGTTTGAAAGCATAATGCGTCAGGTGCCGAATGTGAACGCAAACGTTGTCGTTCGCACGCTTGAGACCGTTTTATACGACCTTGAGAAAGAAGGGGCGAAAATCAGTAATATTAAGGAAATCCACCTCATTGCGCTTTTCAGGCTCCATGCAGAAGGAAAGCTTCCGAACGAAGCAGTCAGCGGGGTGCTGAAATTGATAGCAGGCAAGCCCGAATTGACGCTGGAAAAGGCGCTTGGAATGCTCGGAATAGGGGTTGTGGAGACCGGAGAACTTGAGGCTGCCATTGACAGGGTCATTGAGTCAAGAACTGATTTCATTAAAGAGAAGGGAATTAGCTCAGTTGGACCTCTCATGGGAGTGGTAATGAAAGAACTCAGGGGAAAGGTTAGCGGCAAGGAGATAAGCCGATTATTAACCGAAAAGATATCGAAATATTTAGAAACTTTTAAGTGATTTGCCTGCTTTTACCGGTAACAGGTGGGTCACGATGAAAAAAATTTTACTGATCACAATATTATTTCTTACGTTCTCGATGGCTGCTTCAGGCGCGACCGAGGTCACGTTGAACGATATCCAGAGACCAGACAGCGCCATTCTTTTTATTGTGGACGGGCTTGGTTCTTCGTACTATTACCCGGAACTTACGCCATACGCCATTGATGATAGCGAAATATCAAAAGCAGTAACGCAGAACCTGACTTTCGGGGCAAGGCTCCTGGATATCAGGACGCCGATCCCCTCGACAGGTCCTGCACATTCGGTAATTGTAACAGGTTTCTCAGGGGCGAACGAAGAAATAGTTGGTTACACTGATGCGACGATCTATGATGTTACGCGGCAGCACGGCTTTGTGAACCTTGCCGTTATGCAAAAAGGGGATTTCCAGAGCATGCGCGAAAAGCAGGATATAATAATGTATGCGCAGAACAATTCGATAGATGAGCCGCTGATATCCATCCAGGCAAATAAGGCTCCTGCTGGCATCTATGAGTTAATGTATGACTGGAAGATGAAACTGCCGGAGTATCTTGAAAATAAGAAAAACCGGGAGAAATATTCCGCTTACAATAAATGGGGCATAGACTCGGCAAATGCAGTTGCAGAATACATGATTAAGAACAACCCGTCACAAAGATTTCTCCTGACGGTGAATGTGGGGGCGATAGACAGCGGTGGTCATAATCTCGGGGAAGATGATTACTACAGGTTGATCGAGGAGCTTGACAGGGATATCTACCCATTAATTACTACTGCGAGGGAGAATAATATCGCTCTGTTTTTTACCGCAGACCACGGCATGTCTTTTGCCGCGAAAAACGCAAAGAGAGGCGGTCACGCATCCGGAAAATACGCTACGAAACTGGAAAGCCTGAGGATACCGCTCGTTATTATGTCCCCAAATACCGAAACGGGAACGTTTAATGGGGAATATCGCCAGGGCGATATAGCTCCGACGCTGTTGAGCGTACTTGACCTGCCCCAAAGTCTCCAGTACGCTGACGGAAAAAACATCAATGTAAAAAATTATGCGACAATTTTTGTAAAAGCTGATAAGGAATACCGGGTTTCATTATGGAATGCGGGTCAGAAGGTATCAGAAAGCGAAGGTATGGAGCTTATTTTTGCCGGGGCGCCTCTTTATACAAACTATACCATAAAAGCTGTTGGATCCGATAAAACGCATGAGGAACGCCTGTTCCTTGATTCTGATAAGCTGCTCATGTTCAATTCCGGAAAGGGTCAGGATTACAGGGGAATAGTTGCGATTATCCTGATATTGTTCGTTATTACCGGCGGTTTTTTTATAATACGCAAAATAAAGGATTGACCGGAAAGATTTAATTCATTTTGATCACGTTTCAGGCAAGATATAAAAAGCAAAATCATCGACACGGGGGAGCTAAAAACATGCTGACTGAAGTTGAAATTGAATGCAATGAAAAGCAAAAATCGAGATTTATTATAGGACGGGTGCCAAAGTAGATAGTCTTCAAGAGTTGAAGCACTGGTGTTTTCATAGTTCGACTATAAGTGAACTACAAATCGTCAATTGTACTCAGGCATGCATGTTTTTTGAGGAGAGCGACCAAAAAAGATATAAGTCCAGCCTTATGTATTGAGTATTTAATCCATGACGGGATTAACAGAGGGTGATTCAAATCGCCTTTTATGGAATGCCTTAAATGGCGGCTCATACAAAGATGGTTTGACGAAGGCGACAGAAGCAATTCTGTCATTGATTTCTATCACTCTTTTGCCGTTAATTCGGCATCTCGAAGGAGATATAAACCATATTTGAATATGGAGGTAAAGAATAATGAAAAATTTAACAATAGTTGCATTAGTAGGGATGTTGCTGTTAACGGCAGCGTTACCTTCGAATGCAGCAATAACAGCGACAAGCGTGGAAGTCCGCGGTACTGTGTGGAATGACAGCACTAATAATACTACCACGAACAGTTGGAACCCGCAGAACTTTGCAGGATTCTACTATGATCTAAAAGATAACCTTGGTAAAGAGAATCTGACAATCACTGATACGACCCTCTCTGGAAGTCAGAGAACCATAGCCAAGAACGCTTTATCGTATTCAACTCAGGCACAGGCCAAGCTGTTGAAGGTACTCGATGCCAACAACCTGACGGTTGCACAGGCAGCCGCTGAAGGTCTGGAACAGACCGCTACAGGCAAGGGATTTGAGAATGGCTTTTATTACATAATGGGCTGGCAGGCACAGCCATATGTAGCTGTCAACGGCAAGGTTGACAAGATCGCCAAGCTCATACTTGAGCAGGGAACCTCTTCATCTGAAAAGAAGACCCTGACAGTCGGCGAGACCTGGGAAGTCGGCGATGGCTGGACACTTACAGCCAACTCGATTGATGCCAAAGCCACACCAAGACAGGTATGGATCACACTGAGCAAGGACGGAGTCAAGAAAGACGACAAAGTACTCTCAGCAGGATCAAGCGGCACACCGATCTATACATTCACCGAGAAGAGCCTTGGTGGAGAAACTGATGTACCTGTGTTTGTAACCTTTGTGGACAGCGTGTTCGCAGGTGCGACCACAGATATGGTGCAGCTCAGATATACCTGGTTAATGTCCGAAGATGTGACAAAGATCCAGGGCAGTGACACCTATGGTGTGTTCAAGAATGCGAACCCAAATTCAAATTCAAAGACAATCACGATGAACAACACCGATACATCGGTCTCAATTTCTAGAGACTCGACAGTTAACCTTATGGGCAACCTGAATTTCGTGAGCGCGGATAGCGACACTCTGAGATTCTACCCGATGGTCGTACGCGATCAACCCGGAACTTATGAAGTCCGCGGTACCGTGTGGAATGACAGCAGTACTAATACTACCACGAACAGTTGGAACCCACAGAACTTTGCAGGATTCTACTATGATCTAAAAGATAACCTTGGTAAAGAGAATCTTACAATCACTGATATGACCCTCTCTGGAAGTCAGACAACCATAGCCAAGAACGGTTTGACGTATTCAACTCAGGCACAGGCCAAGCTGTTGAAGGTAATGGATGCCAACAACCTGACGGTTACACAGGCAGCCGCTGAAGGTCTGGAACAGACCGCTACAGGCAAGGGATTTGAGAATGGCTTTTATTACATAATGGGCTGGCAGGCACAGCCATATGTAGCTGTCAACGGCAAGGTTGAC
>CABMHZ010000245.1 GCA_902386115.1 uncultured archaeon
GATCTGCTTCATTATCGTTTCTTTCCCTGTTGCTTTATCAGCGTCAAACCCCAGTACCCCGAAATCTAACGAGTTGCCGATTATGGACACAAGCACCGCATGCCGGAATGAATCCCGCTCTGATACGAATTCCTTTGCAAATGGTAAAAGCTTCCCTGCAATCTCATTGCTCTGCTGCTTTTTCTCCCTGTACGGATCGATATCCCCAAGAACCCTGTACGCTTCCCTGTGTATCTTCGTGCTCAAATGCGTTGCATGGGCGCCGTCAACCAGGTACTTCCGCAGCACCTCGATCCCTGCAAGCACTGCTTTTTTCTGCAACTCTATGTCATTTGTGGATAGCTCTGCTTCGAACTGGACTCTGGATAACAGGCACGGTGCGCACCTGGGATGGGTTTTCATGTTTTTCTCCTAAAAATCGAATAATTGTCTCTGTTTAGTTTCTGTAGCCGCCTTTTTCTCCCCCATACATCTTAACATTTCCCCGGTTATCCCGAAATCGGAAAGTATGCGCTCAACAGGCGGAAGTATCTGTTTATTGACATAATAATCCACATCCAGGGGCAGTTTTTTCTCTTTTGCGTATTCAGGGTCTTCCGCCCTTTCCACGAACATCCCTTTTCCCGCCAGGATGACAAATGGTATCCTGTCGCCCACACTGGCAACTATGCCTCTTTTCTGCAATTTTTCGATGACAGTTGTGTGAGGCTGTTTGTTCTTATAGCTCCCGACTTTCTTGGTGTACTGCCTTGTCAGTATCAGGTCATCGAACAGCTCGCTGTCTTTCCCGGTATCCATCGACCTTATGCGGTTTATGGTATCCTTCACAAGTTCGACCGCATCATCCACTTTTCCTTCTTTCAGCACAAGCTCAAGAACTCTTTCAACTGTCTTTGTGGTCAATCCGCACCAGTCGCGGCGGACAGTTTCCATGCCTTTTACCTTTATTTTTTCCTTCATTCCCTTCGCTGTCTTTTCCATTATCAGAAGGGCATAACGTTTCTTTGCCAGGAATATCGCGCGCCTGGCAAATGAGTCAAAAACAAGTTCCATAGGCTTGACAAGTGAATCCGTGACGGTATTTGCAATGCTATTTCCCACAAGTTGCGCTTCGTCAAAAGTAAGCTCTTTATCAAGGAGATGAACGAAAACGCTGTCCGTATCTCCGTACACCACAGAGAGAATAATTCGTTTCCCGTCTTTTATTTCATCTTTTTTAAATGCCCTGCCGTCTTTCAGGGTTATTTCCTTTATATCGTTCTCTATAAGTTTCTTGGTGCGAAGGATATTCTCGCGCCCGAAGCTCGTTACCGCGCCTGCAAGCGTCAGGCTGTAGAGCCGCGCCCGCGCATATCCTGAATAACCGTAGAAGCTGTTAAGCAGTATCTTGAGCGCGAGTTGCGTGGCATCAAGCGCCCTGTATTCTTCTTCGTTAGCTGTCTTCATTTTTGCCCGAGTAGCCTGCCTGCGGTTCAGGAGTTCTTCAAGTATGGACGGTACAATCCCTTTTACCACATCCCGCGAGACAAAAACACCGCCTGTCGGTGCAACGATAACATCATCGGGTCTCTCGCCTACAACCACTGTTGTGTAGCACAGGTTATGTGCCATCATTATTGTTGGGTAAAGCGACTTGTAATCAAGTATCACGATATTCTCAAGCAGCCCTTTCTTTGGTGTAAGCACTTCGGCGCCAGCCAGTTCCTCTCCTTCATCGAACCTTTCATCCGACATTTCGCCAGTGGGACGTGTGGGCAACACGCGGTCGTGTTTTTTATACTCCTTGAGTATGAGGTTCTCTACCATCTGGGTCTGCCCGCCGTCAAGGATATCCTGGAGCAGCGTCCCGCTCACCCTTGCAAGAGCGATGTACTTGTCTATAAGCCGCAGCTTCAAAAGGAAGGCAAGGGCAAGCTCGGAGTCGCGTCTCGCATATTCGATGAATTTCGAAAGCTTCTCACCGTTATCATTCCAGTACGATTCCATTTCAAGAAAAGGAATTTCCAGTTTCTCAAGCCCGAGCAGTTCCTTTGCAGCGTTCCTGAGCGTGTATTGCTTGAGCGAGAATTCACGGCGAAGCAGCGGCAGCACGTCCACGGCGATGCGTCCCATCACGCTTACTCGTGTGATGTTCCCGATCTTCCTGTAATAGAGCGTTTTCCCGTCCCTTCCTGCAAGCGGTTCTATCCTTGCCCCTTTCCTGTTCAGCGCCTTTATCCTGTCCACGATGTAGGGAATGTCAAAACTGTTGGAGTTATACCCGAGCAGGATGTCGGGATCGTAATCCCTTATGATATCAAAAAACCGCCGCAGCATTGCCTCTTCACTGCCGCAGCTCTCGACATCCATCTTATTGTCTGTCTTTTTTCCCACAAGCACAAGCGTCTTTTTACCTTCAAATTCAGGCTCAAAAGTAAGACTTATAAGAACTATGGGCGAATTCTCTGGCACCGGCATGGCGCCATGCAGGGGCAGGCACTCGATATCGAATGCAAGGTGCCTGAAAGGCGCATTTTTCAGTATATCTATCGCTTCCACTTTTCTTGATGTTAACCTGATACTGCTGAGAATGTCGGCATCATCGGAATTTTCTTCAGGTTCTGCCGCTGCCCACATCATCCCGCCAAGACCGTTGTCAACCATATACCTGTTCCTGAACAGGATATCGGTCTCATAAATATCGTCCACCATTTTTTTTACATCATCACGGATGGCTGGAACGCCCTTGGGGTCGTAGAGAATGATCTTGAGCATGGTGACTTGATTCTTAAAATACCCTATGGGTTCAAACCTCTTTACGACTTCTATCCGTTTTATATGCTCCTTGAAGCGTTCTTTTAAAATATCCGCACTTTCAGGCAACGCTTTGGCATAAAAATAAGGCTCAAATTCCGGCACCGAGCAGCAGACGCTTTTTCCCGACCCGTCCCTTCCATAGAGCCGCACCACAGGCTTACCATCTCTGTAGGTGTAATCGGCATCGAGTATCTGGAAATTCATTATGGTTAGATTTGATTTAACAGGTTTATAGGTTTCTTAATGTGCATCCTCAAAATCTTCCAATTTCCTATTATTAGAAGTTGCACTTATTTTTTTACCCCTTTTTTTCTTTTTGTTTGATTGTGCGTACCCTGCTAATGGGACAGATAGATTCAACTTGTATGCGGAAACAAATGCCGAAACTTCTTCTTTGATGGTTGATGCATGTTCACATCTATCTAATGTAACCAGCAGACTCGGTCGTGACATTGATGTGATCTTTGAACCCGATTGATATGCAGATTTCAACGCATATAACTCATCTTTTTTCTTCTGCATTAAGGTCTTTGCCAGATACACATCGTCATCATTTTCAAATACAATATTGGCCCGATTATCGGCAATCAATTGATTATTGCCACTTTGTTTTGATGCTTCAGGTGAATTTAGGGGATGTTTCATTACAATTAGTACTCTCTTTTGTTTTTCACAAAATCCCACAGTATGCATAGTGCCACCCTTGATGCCTGTTTCGATGACCAGAACGCCCAGAGATAAACCACTCTGGATCCGGTCGCGTTCCACAAAAAAGCTGTTGAATATTTTTGTGCCTGAGGGATATTCTGAAACAAGCGCACCATTATTTATAATGATGGCATCTGCAAGTTCCTTGTTTTTATAAGGATATACAATATCTAATCCATGTGCCAATACGGCTACCGTTTGACCATTTGTTTCTAAAGCACCCTTATGTGCAGCCGAATCAATACCTTCAGCCAAACCACTGATAACAACATATCCTTCTTTAGCAAAAAGTTTTGCAATCTTTTTTGCCTGGTTTTTCCCGAAATCAGATGGTTTTCTCGTCCCGACAATTGCAATACTGTTTTTGTTTAAAGCCTCGAGATTCCCTTTGACGTGTAATAATACAGGCGGGTTGTCGATTATTGAAAGGCATTCGGGATAGTATGGACTTTCTCGTGATATTATCTTAATATTCTGTTTTTGCGAGATATTTATTATTTCATGGGCTTTATCCCAACCTTTATTCGCATCTTGAATGTCTGGTATGGATATTCTTCCGAATTCTCCATTCGCCTTTTTTAGTATCTCAATTAAATCGAGAGGACATGTTGGTTCTAATAAATCAGTTATTGATAGGATTTTCTCAATCGTTTTTACACCAACACCAGAGATTTGCTGCAAAGCCAGTATAGATATTGGTTCCATGCTGCTTGCTCCTTATATAAATTGAGTTAGCCCAAGTGCATACATAACTACAATTTTAGCTCCAGTATTTTCTAACATATATTTTCCAGCCCTTAATGATATTCCAGTTGTTGTTACATCATCCAGAAGAAGTACTTGTTGGTATTTGATTATAATCTCGTTTTTCAAAGTAAGAGATTCTATTTCTGATTTCAGGTCGCGTTTACCGCCTAATGCCTTTTTTGGAATTTCATTAACCCTTACTATAACATCAGTTCCATCGATTATTGGAGTTTTACATAATCTTTTTGCGATTGTTCTAATACCAGATGGTGCAGTCCCAATAATATGTTTTTGTATAACACATATAACATATTTTTCAGTATCCGAAAAAATTGCGCGCAATTCGTTTACAAAGTATATGATATCACTTTCACTTGGATTATAGTGTTTTATTTGAAGAACTGATCTGGAAAAAGAATCAAACTTCGGGTTATATTTTGGTTGATACTTGCCAAGAGAAATTATTTTATTTCTGTCGGCATTATTTTTTGTCGAATCTCGGAATATTGTACATTGCATTATTTACTCATCCATTTATTGGCATTCACTTGAAAAAGCTGATTAGACATATTTATCAAATTATAATGACTATTTCTCTATATATAGTAATTCTAAGCGGAGTGAAAGTCTTCATTATCGAGGGGGTTGATCAGCTTTATCCAGGAAATCTTTTTAAAGTCTTTATCATTTTCCGTATAGATCGAGAATACGTTATTTTCTCTCATGGTTGCAGCCAGCAGCGCATCCCAGTAATGAATTCCATATTTTGTACTGATAGCGATAGCTGATTTTATTGTTTGTGCATTACAGGTAATGACATGCCAGCCCTGGAAATCGATTATGAGTTCAATAAAATCTCCTGCCACCTTTGCCGGTATCGGCTTTGATATCTTTTTTGTTACGACAACATAGAATTCCGACAGGTTCTGGACAGAAACAGCAAGCTTGCGCTTATTTTTCCAGCAGTCGGCTACCAGTTCAGAGCAAACCTTTCGTTTTTCAGGTTCGCTTTCATCAAAAACATAGCTCAATAAGTTTGAATCTATCAGGGCAAGTTCATCTTTCATGGAGTTCGTCCCTGTTCCTGTATAATCTCTTGCCGAAATCGAATTTCAGTTCAAGGAGCTTGAATGCCTCCTGTGCTATTTTTTTCTGCTTTTTTTCATCGACCCATTTTTTCATCGCTTCTGTCAGCGCTTTTCCAAGTTCGCCCTTTCTGGTGCCATGGACGCTGCGGACAACCATCCTGAACTCCTTTTCCACGTCGTCTTTGATATTAACTGTTATCGTGCCCATGATTGTAAATGAATTTGCGTTGTATTTAAATGTATTGTATTTTTAAATTTTAAAAACACCATAAGATTTACGCTCTCAGTTATCCGATATGCTATTATTTCAATACCAGTAATAAAAGACGAAATAAATATATAAACCCTGATTACATATATAGAACTGAAAGAACAGATGACAGGGGAAGACTTGAGGTTGCCTGAGAACAGAATTAGATTCTTTACTGTTTAGTATAAAAGAAGATTATGGAAGAAAGATTGGACAGGGTCTTTACATTAAGACACGACCTGAAAATAATAATTATTCTCAGCAGTGTAGTATTCCTGATATCAGCCGCGCTGAACTTCCAGAACCGGATCGATGGGGGGTTTTTGATCCAATATGGGCAGTGGGGGATATCCGAGGCGCTTGTCTTCATCTCATTCCTCGGTGTCGCTCTTTCGGTCTATTATTATATGGGTCTTCGGGAAACGAAAGACCAGCTTGAAATGCGGCGCCAGGCTGAGATGATAACCAGGGATCGCCTCCTCCGGACAAAGGCGTTCCATGTCATAGACAGGGAGATACTGTCAAACCTGCCCATAATCGAGATCATAAAGAGTGTAATAAAGAACGTCCCCAAAGAACTCGGAGGTGACGTTGTTGCGATAAGCATGGATGGAATGCACTTTGCAAAACTGCCAGCGGGGGATATCGTAGAGGAGGATGTCATTTCGGTCTCCGATGACATTATGAAGTGTTTCGATGAAAATAAGACGGCAATAGGAATAAATAACCTTGATATCGAACCGCGTGTGGCGATACTATCTGAAAGGATAAAACACCTGAGATCTCCTTCATATCTCTGTGTGCCCATGGTGGCTAAGGACAGGACGATAGGTGTCATGCATCTTCTTTCCCAGACCTCAAAGGTGTTCGTGGAAGAAGACATAGAATTTTTCACGGCTCTTGCTTCGAAGGCTGCCATCGCTGTGGAAAGAGCGAAAATGACAGCTGCACTGCGCCAGAGCGAAGCTGAACTGAAGCGGGCGCAGATCGTCTCAAGGACAGGTAACTGGTCTATGGATGTCAAGGCGAATGAGCTCATGTGGTCGGATGAGACCTACCGCATTTTCGGAGTTCCTATCGGATCTTCAATGACCTTTGAGAAGTTCCTGGAACGCGTGCACCTGGACGACAGGGAATTAGTTCATGCTAAATGGACAGGGGCTCTCAGAGGGGAACCGTACAATATAGAGCACCGCATAATCGTCAACGGTGAATTGAAATGGGTGAATGAGCTGGCGGATTTCGAGTTTGATAAAGACGGGAAAGCCCTGAAAGGGTTCGGCACAGTCCAGGATGTGACAGAGCGCAAAGCCGCACAGGAGATGCGGATCGAAAAAGAGCGTCTTGAGTTCGCAAGCAGAGCCAAGAGCGAATTCATTGTAAGCATGAGCCATGAGCTGCGGGCTCCTCTAAACTCCATAATGGGTTTCTCCGACCTCTTGAAAATGAAACTCGCAGGAGACCTGAACGAAAAGCAGGTCCAGTACATAGACAGCATTTATTCCGAAGGCTCTTTCCTTCTCATTTTAATCAATGATATACTTGACCTGAGCAAAGTCGAGGCGGGTAAGATAATACTTGTGATCGAAAAGGTTAACCTTCATGCAACTATCGAGGAAGCTCTCCTGCTGATAAGGGAGAAGGCGCTCAAGCAAAAAATAGACTTCAAACTGGATTTTGATCCCCATATCGAGATTATCGGGGCTGACAGGCAGCGTGTTAAACAGATACTTTATAATCTGCTCTCCAACGCTGTGAAGTTCAGCAAGGAGGAAGGCGGTACGGTAACCATTACCACAAAGAAGGAGGGCGATATGGCGCAGATAAGTGTCTCTGACACGGGGATAGGGATGAAGCCTGAGAACATGGGAAGGCTATTTCAGAGGTTCGAGCAGCTTGAACCCGGTATCTCGATGAAATACGGGGGCACAGGACTCGGACTTTCGATTTGCAAACAACTGGTGGAACTGCACGGCGGAAAGATATGGGCAAAAAGTGAACCGGGTGAGGGCTCCACGTTCACGTTCACGCTCCCGATTGAAATAAAAAAGAGCGCCCCTGACAAAAATGTTATCATTGAGAAAACGATTTAAGCAATCGAATAATGTTTGAAGCAGAAATATGGACGAATCCGAAAAAATAAAACAACTCAAGAAAAAACGTAACGCGATAATTCTCGTTCACAATTACCAGCGCGCCGATGTGCAGGATGCTGCCGATTTCGTGGGCGATTCCTTTGGTCTGTCCCAGAAAGCGGTGGCAAGCGGGGCGGATGTTATCGTATTCTGCGGCGTGGATTTCATGGCAGAGAGCGCGGCTGTGCTGAACCCGGAAAAGACGGTTCTGATGCCTGAAATTTCTGCGCAGTGTCCCATGGCAGCCATGATAACCCCGGAAGCCCTGAAGCTTGAAAAACAAAAGCATCCGGATGCGGCTGTGGTCTGCTACGTTAACACTTCTGCGGCGGTCAAAGCGGAAAGCGATATCTGCTGTACCTCAGCGAACGCAGTCAAGGTCGTGAATTCACTTGCGGAAAAAGAAATAATTTTCGTTCCCGACAGGAACCTGGCGCTGTATGTTGCTTCTCATACTGAAAAGAAAATTATCCCCTGGAAGGGCTACTGCCCCACGCATCACCTGATACTGCCTGGCGACGTCATGCTTGAAAAAGAAGAGCATCCGGATGCAGAAGTGCTTGTTCATCCCGAATGCAGACCTGATGTTGTGGCGCTGGCTGATAAGGTGCTGAGCACGGCAGGGATGCTCAAATACGCGGCGCAGTCGGATGCGCGGGAGTTCATCATAGGGACAGAGATGGGGCTTCTGCACAGGCTGGTGAAGGAAAATCCGGGGAAGAAGTTCTTCATTGCTACTGAATATGCCGTCTGCCCGAACATGAAAATGAACACCCTGGGCAGTATTATCCGGGCACTTGAGAAAAATGAGCTCGTTATTAAAGTCCCTGAAAATGTCAGGAAAAAGGCAAAACTTGCGCTTGACAGGATGCTGGAAGCCGGACGCGGGGATTGAAGAACGGAGTTGTATGAAATCTTACCTCCTTTTTTAACCCACTCCTGCACTATCTCGCGCATATATCACCTGCCTGTCCCTCAATATTTTATTAATGAATGGGTCACCGATATTGATCCTGTGCCTGAGTTCTTCCGGCGTGCGAACTACTATGTCCATAGGAACATATCCGTCTTTTAATAACGCCTGATGGATGCGGCGCGTTTTATCGGTCTTTCTGCGGATTCCATTATCACAAAAAGGTCAAGGTCGCTGTCATTGTCGGGTTTTCCCCATGCATAGGAGCCGAACAGGATTATCTTTTCAGGATGAAGGTTTTCTGCGATTTTCCTGGCAATATCAGCGATAGTTTTCCGGGATATCATAAATGTGCTTGTGTCACCTTCATTATCCGTTAAATTCCTGATAAGTTCTTTTGAGAAGAAATACCGGATCGGGATGACATTATTTTCGTCAAGTTTTACATCAAATTTACAGCCGCACACAGCGCAGACTCTGCCTTTAAGTATGGAGCTTTTCACGGTCACATCTTTCTTTTTCATACCTTGTTCATAGAAATTGAGTTACTTCCGGATATTTCTTTTCTCTGCCTCTTATCCAAAATCCAGCAAAACATTATTAATATTTGGGTATTATTAAGAATCTAACGGAGCAGGATGGTAATACCAGACTTAAAATCAGCAGAAGAAAAAGCACAACCTGAGGAAATAATCACCGGAGCCATGCGCATCACTGGCGTTAAAATGACATACTACTTCATCTGCCACACAAAACTATGGCTTTTCTCGCACAATATCACGCTTGAGAAAGAGCATGATAATGTGAATATCGGAAAACAACTGCATGAAGACCGCTATAAGCGCGACTCAAAAGAAATCACTATCGACCAGACGATAAGCATCGATTTTATCAGGAAGGGAGATACCATCGTCCTCCATGAGATCAAAAAGACCAAAAGCATGGAAGTTGCACATCGCTGGCAGATGCTATATTACCTGTACTATCTCAAATCAAAAGGCATCAAAGCCACAGGAGAAATAAATTATCCTCTTGTCAGCAAGAAAGAAGATATCCAGCTTCTTGAAAAGGATGAATCCGATATGGAAAATGTGATAAATGATATCAGGAAGATCGCGATGGGAAGAATGCCCCCGCCAAAGAAGATCAGGATATGCCAGAAATGCGCATATTACGAATTCTGTTTTGGAGATGAATTATGAAGGAAGATTACTACATAACACAGGACGGTGGACTCACAAGACATGAGAATACCGTATATTTCGAGAACGATAATACAAAACGCGCCCTTCCGGTAAATAAGATATATTCGATATACGCATACGGCAGGCTCAGTTTCTCATCGGGCGTCGTGGATTATCTTGCAAAAAGCGGGATACCGATACACTTCTTCAATTATTACGGATTTTACGAAGGCTCGTTCTACCCGCGTGAAACGCTGATAAGCGGCGATTTGACTGTAAAGCAGGCATCGAATTATCTTGACAGCACAAAGAGGCTGGTCCTCGCAAAGTCCTTTGTAGAAGGTGCATGTGGGAATATCCTCCGCAACCTTAACTATTACGCGCGTGATATGAAAAGTCTGGAAACGCATATCGGCGGGATCGAATCCGAGATCGCAAGATTACCCGAGACAAACACTATCCCTGAGGTCATGAATGTGGAAGGACGGATAAGGAACATGTATTATACGGCGCTTGATGAGATATTTCCTGAAAATTACAAGATAATCAAGAGGTCAAGGATGCCGCCGGAGAACAGGATGAACACTCTTATCAGTTTCGGGAATTCGCTGATGTACACGACCACACTTTCGGAGATATACAATACCCAGCTTAATCCCACTATATCTTTCCTTCATGAGCCTTTTGAGCGGAGATTCTCGCTTGCTCTTGATGTGAGCGAGATATTCAAACCTATCATTATTGACAGGATCATCCTGAAACTTGTGAACAAGAACATGCTCGATGATGATTGTTTCAGGGGAGAGATCGGGGATATGCTGCTAAGTGAAAAGGGGAAAAAGCTGTTCCTGAATGAATATTACGAGAAACTTTCCACAACCGTTAAACACAGAGGATTGGAACAAAATGTTTCTTTCAAGCGGCTTATACGACTTGAATTGTATAAACTTGTTAAGCACTGCCTCGGTGAAAAGGATTACAAGCATCTTATTATGTGGTGGTAATCTTGTATGTGATAATCGTTTATGATGTTGGGGTGGAAAGGGTGAATAAGGTAAGAGTTTACCTGAAGCAGTATCTTAACTGGGTGCAGAACAGCGTGCTTGAAGGTGAGCTGACAGAGGCTGAATACATGAAGGTTATGAGTGGGCTTCGGGATTTGATTGATGAAATCCAGGATAATGTTCTCTGTTATAAAACAAAAGACAGGAAGTATCTTGACATCGATGAGATCGGTACTAAAAAGGCTGAGATCACAACGATAATCTGAGATAAATAGTTAAAAGTCGTGGATCTTTATAAAGGAAATACAAAACCCGGGATACACGACTTTGAATCCTGTTTTTACAAAGGTTTTTGTGGGATGAGGTCTATCTGGATTTGAGAGAAAATCAATAGACATTACCTGAAATAGTGTCTATTTCCCTGCACAAATTCCACCTTAAAAACAGAAGAAAAAAGCTTGGGTTAAAATCAGACCTTAGAGGGATTGAAACAATATATCATTAGTTTATAAACTATGTCTGGAATTAAGTTAAAATCAGACCTTAGAGGGATTGAAACGAAGCAAACTGGGAAACACTTATGGATGCTATATGTGTTAAAATCAGACCTTAGAGGGATTGAAACGCATTCGCGGCAAGAGGTCATGATGCGTGGAGTTGTGTTAAAATCAGACCTTAGAGGGATTGAAACCCAATAATTGCAGGTTTGACAACTGCGCCAGTTATAGTTAAAATCAGACCTTAGAGGGATTGAAACTCTGTCAACTGCCTCATTAAACAGCATAACGGGTGCGTTAAAATCAGACCTTAGGCATTACCTAAAAATAGATTAGTAATATTTATCATGTAAGCCACCGTATATAGAGTATGGGTACTAACAAGCAGTATGAATGGTGGCTAAAAGCCCTCTCAGGAGCAGATGAAGTTCAAGCAAGACGTTTTGCGGGTGCAATAGCGCTTGAAATTGGTTGGGGTGGAATTACAAAAGTGGAAGAACTAACGGGAATGTCCCATTCAACCATCAGTAAAGGAATTGAGGAACTCAAAACCTCAGAGAAACTTGAACCTCCAGAAAGACTTCGAGCATCCGGAGGAGGAAGGAAAAAGGTAGAAGAAAAAGATCCTGGAATCATTAGAGATCTTGAAAAAATCATGGATGAAAATACGTCAGGTGATCCAATGAGTCTCCTGAAGTGGACAAACAAATCAACTTACAAAATTGCTGATGAATTGAGAAGGATGGAACATAAAATTGATCCAGACACGGTAGGGCGTCTTTTGAAATAAAATGATTACTCACTTCAGGCAAACAAGAAAAATATCGAAGGTTCTTCAGTACCAGAAAGAGATGCCCAGTTTAGATATATAAACGAACAGGCTAAAGAATTTATAAATCAAAAGTATCCTGTAATATCAGTTGATGCAAAAAAGAAAGAAAATGTCGGAGATTTCAAAAATCCTGGCAGCACATGGACGAAAAAAGGCCAAGCCAAAGAAGTAAATGTGTATGATTTTCCTTCACTTGGGATTGGAAGGGCGACACCATATGGGATTTATGATCTAAAGAGAAATGAAGGAATGGTAAATGTTGGAATTAGCTATGATACCTCAGAATTTGC
>CABMHZ010000246.1 GCA_902386115.1 uncultured archaeon
CAAGAGGGTGATAATATTTACCGTAAGGAATTCATTTTACAGATCCTCACAGACCCGGAACTTTCTGAGCTTATACAATTCCTGAGCGATCAGGGAAAGACCATAAAGCAGGGATTCCTGAAAGTGCAGGATAAAGCAGGAACAAAGAACATCTACGGCGAGTAGCAGATGGCTCTTGATAAATGGGCTGACGAGGTTTTGATCAACGGACTAAAAAAAACAAGGCTGGTGCGATATATCGCTACCGAAGAGCAGCCGGATATTATTGAGATCGTGGATCCAAAAAACCAGTTCGGTATCGTAATTGACCCTCTGGACGGCTCATCTCTTATTGACGTGAACCTTGCTGTGGGCACTATCATCGGGATATATCCGGGAAGCGTGCTTGCGCCTGGAAATACCATGATAGCGGCGATGTACATACTTTACGGACCTCTTACAACCCTTACGCTGACGACCGGGAACGGGGTGCATGATTTCGTTATGGATGAAAAAGGAGCGTTCACAATGACGCAAAAGAATGTTAAAATCCCGGATGAAAAAATATACGCACCTGGAGCCCTGAGGAAAGATTACCTGCCGCTGCATGCGAAATTCATCGAGAGCCTTGAGAATGAGGGTTACAAATTGCGGTTTTCAGGTTCTTTTGTGGCAGACATGCACCAGATACTCCACAAAGGCGGGGTTTTCACTTATCCTGGATTCAAGGGAAAAGAAAACGGGAAGCTGCGTCTTTTGTTTGAAGCCAATCCGATGGGAAAGATAATAACAGAGGCGGGCGGGGCGATAAGCAACTGAAAGGTGGATATTTTATCTATCAAGCCGGGGGCGATTGATGTGAGGACGCCGATATATGCCGGCGGTAAAAAAGAGATCAAATTGATTGAAAAACTTATGGCTGGTTGAAAAATATTTTACAGTAAAAGTAGCAGTCCTATATCGAGAGAGGAATCTTTAAAACAAATAAGGCAAATACTGAATTAAAAAGAAGGGACATGATTATGGCTGTCGTTCAAACTTTAATTAATTCCAAAAAACACATCGATGAATCCGAAATAGAAATCAACGTCGCTGACAATGGTTATCTGCGACCCCGCCTTGAAAAGATGCGGTTCCTGGAACCGGGTGTCGAGGCAAATCTCTACCGTATGCTTTATGTCCACGGTCCCGGCAACGGGACAGCCCTGTTCATGCCCTTTGACCAGAAAAGCTCCGAGCACGGACCGGGTCATGAATTTTTATGGGAGCGTGATGGTGCGGGCGTGCAGGAGATTAACCTCAGGGGAAAAGGATCGGCAGACATGCGCGCCATTGCGGAACTCGTGAACCGCGGGAACTTTTCAGGCTATGTTTTGCACCCGGGCAACGTCAGGCAGTTCAAGCACCTGTTCAAACCCGATATCCCGTTGATCTACAAGATAGACGGTCACATCTCCCAGCCGCAAAGCGCAGGAATAATGTCAACCGTAGGCACTGTTGAAGAAGCGCTGAAATACGGCGCATCCGCTATCGGATTGACGATATATCCGGGCGGGGAACACATAAAGACAGATTTCGAGAGGGCTGCACAGATAATCAGGGATGCCCACAGATCCGGTCTCGTGGCTGTAGTATGGGCTTATGCACGGGGCTCAGGGCTTGATGAAAAAGCCAAATTCAAAGATAAAGAGGGTGAGCTCCAGGGCACAACACAGGCTGACAGCCTGTTCTGGACGCATTACGCAGTCTCGATAGCTTCAGGTTTTCTCGGCGCAGACATAGTCAAGACCAAGTACCCGGCAAAGGTCAAACCTGATAACAGGCGGGCGTATGATGCGTACATAGAAAGCCTTGCGAAAAAGAACTCGAGCATGATAGCATACAGGTACCTTGAACCGAAAGATGCGCAAATCTCATTAACCCCGGAACAGGAGATCTTCAGGGCAAGTATTGTAGTCCAGGCTGCACCCAATTCTATTGTCATCTTTTCAGGCGGTCCAAAAATGCCGGGGAATCCGACAGAAAGCCTTGTAAAACAAACCGAGATCGTTATGAAAGCCGGAGCCGAGGGCGGGATTTACGGAAGGAACATCTGGGGTCTTCCTGTAAATGAGGGGCTTGAGGCCGCCAGTGCCGTCAATGAAGTTATCGGCAGGCGGGAATTCCACAGGAAATTAACAGAACCCAGGTTCGCTGGCTACGATTAATCAAAAAATAAGATGTCACAATCTTATGTGGCATTTCCCGCATTAGCTTTTGCCGGCACGATCGAATCCAGTGTTACATTGAAGAACAAAGTCTTACCTGCAAGTTCATTATTTCGGTCAAATATCAATGCAGTCTCATTAAACCTGACCGTCACAACGCCAAACATAGTCTGGATTTTTGTAGCAGGAATGGGATTATTCCTCAGGGTGATGTTATCATCGGTTATTCCGATAACCGTTGAAGTCCATGGTCTCTTCTGGAACTGATCAAACTGCAATTGGATCGTGTCATTTAACTTTACACTGGGTTTGATAGTGATATTTGTTTCATTAACATTTACTACAGTCATGTTCCAGGGCAGGTTTGGTGAATATATCATGAAACCGCTCTTTAAATCGTAGGATAATAAGACACTGCTGGAGATGTTTTTGATTGTAATGTTAATATTGGTATCCGGGTAAAGAAGGTTGTCGCTCTTATTATGTCCTTTACCATATGAGGTTTCAAACTGCCCGATAGGGATTTCAAAAATTCTCGGAAACGTGATATTTTTTGCTGACGCGTTCTCTATGAGACCGGTGGCGCTGATAAGCTCAGGTTTAACGGGTCCGAATGCTTTCTCCGGCGGGATAGGTATCATTTTTGTTTCTCCTATCTTCATCCCCACGACCCCTTCATTTAATCCTTTTATCATATCCGGATTACCGACTTTGAATTCAAGCGGTGGCGACTTCGTGATGCCATTTTCCCTTGCAACGCTTTCGATGGAGGTGTCAAAAACCGAATGATCCGGAAGGCTTACGGTATAATTTAAAGAGATCGTATCCCCCGTTTTCACTGTTTTTTCACTCACGCAGCCGCTGAAAAGTATCAGGGCTGCAAGAAAGAGAATTAATATTTTTTTCATGATTTTTCACACTTTACTCAAACATGTTATTCTATATAAGTAATTTGTGTTATCCTGTGACCGTTTCAATTCATGTTGGTAGTTTCGTCAGGATACAATATCATAGACATTAACTCTCATATCTGACCGCCCTCTTCCTAGTATTCCTGCAATAAAGCGTGTGACCTGCTGCAAGGATTAATCCAAACAGGCCGTAGAAGCATGGAATTGAGCTTTTTTATTGATGTGTGTTTTATTATTTATTATTTTATAATAATTTTTATTATTAAATCTGCACCCCATACTACAAGTAAGAATCCTGCAACTTTACTTAACTGATGGTAGGCAACTTTCTCTATAAAGACGAAGATAGCAATAATCGAAACCCACAGCAGGTTCATCACGCCACCCACAAATAAAAGTATCATAAAAGCCCAGCAGCATCCCACACAATACTTGCCGTGCTGCACCCCCATAAAAAACGCGCCAGCTTTCCCATCCCGCCATTTTCCCATAATAAAATCAAAAGGAGAATGGCAGTTTTTAAGACAGACATCTTTAATGGGAGTAAATTGGTATATTCCGGCTGCTATTAAAACAATTCCGCTTACAAGAGGATTTATTATTTTCATCCCGGGAGAGATTAGCGATAGATTATGCAGACTCCATTGACCGCCTGTGGCTATAAGGCTGAATCCAATCCATACCAGAAGATAGCCTGAAAGGAATATCCACGCCGGTACGAACGGATTTCCTGAAAGTTGCCTCTTTCTATTAACAGTTGAAAAAATAAGAATCATCGGCGCCGCTGAAGGGAGCATCATTGCAATCATCATAACAGACCACATCATTGCGATAGTGGCAACATCTCTGATGTCCCATTGATTCATTTGCGGCACAGCCACATCGCTAATCATCGAATCCATAGATCCGGATGACATGGCTGAGTTAAGATGCAGGATATAAGCCCATGCAATTACAGCCAATAGAACAAGTCCAAGAAAAACAAATAATTGATCTCGCTTCAGCCAGGGGGCAAGACCATCTGTTTGTTCTGTCATTAACTATCTGATTGCCAGCCAGTTTTCTTGAGTGCCTTCGATAAATAGAATTACTTCTTCAATCCTTCTTGCGTATGTTCAACAAGCGCTATACAGCTATGGCTCTTTGGCCAGTCGTACTTTATTTGACCCATGCTCTTGTTAACAACGGCGGTTGCTACTTCTTCTGTTTTGAATTCCATTCCGCCAGGTATATTCACTGAGATACGATAGGCTTCTCCTGAAATAATATTCTTAATCGGCTCTGTAGTGGTTTCAAGAATACCCGGGATAACAAGTCTGGCTATTACTTTTTTTATATCATGCTCAAACTGG
>CABMHZ010000247.1 GCA_902386115.1 uncultured archaeon
ATAACGCGATAATATTTTTTATTCCCGGCAAGGAATTCTTCCATTTCCTCTTGTCCCTCAACAAAGGAGCTCATATCCATGATTATTCTCAACCTGCCTTCCATGGTTTTCAGGATACCGATATTTTCCGGACGGAAAAAAGAGAGGGTGAGGTCTTTCTCAAACCTGCTTTTTATCAGCTCAGGTTGCTCATTAGTTGCATACAGGAGTTTCTCGTCATCATCAGACATGGCAAAGAAGGATGACTGGATCGCATATTTGTTCGTATATGTTGTGTACAGGAATAATATGTGATTGCACAGAGCCAGTGACCCGGCTAAAATTGCATCTATGCTGGTGGGTATTACTGCTGTATTCTTATTCATTATTCCATCCTTGTTTTTAATACATCGGGGAGAGTGTAGTACAATCCGGTTGACTCAGATTTCTTTTTCTTCTACGATCATGTCACCTCTATGGCGCATCCCGACCCGCCTGTACCCTGTGAACTCCAGGTCCCCGGTAAGTTTGAGTTCGTATGTGATCAGAATATCCTGGGTGTCAGGAACTGCTTTTCTCTCCATTACCTCTACCTGTACCTTCCACTCGTCGCCTTCTTTAGTTACGCAGGTAATGCACTCCGGTTTCTTGTTCAAAAAGCTCTCTACCAGGACAGGCGCTTCCTCGCATATTGCTTTTATATCAGGATTTTTTATATTTTTTGACATGCCAGCTCCCTTATGGGATGCAGATGCTTCCGTCTTTTTCATCGACATCCATCCTTATTTCAGGGTGATAATAGCTTCTTTCACCAGTTTTTGTTTCTCTAACAGATCAGTCGGAGAGCAGGTCTTATTGGCTATCACGTCAATGCATATCTGCTCAAAATCCGCATTACCTGAACCATTTGAAGCCGCCAGTCCCTTGCCTATCATTATACAGGCTCTTGTTCCGGGTTTCTGGGCATCAGGCAATTTCTCTCTCAATGACGAGACAACACTCACTATCTTTTTGACATCATTCAGCGGCAGGTCGGTGTGCTTCTGGACGATCTTCATCTCAGTGTTAAAACTGTAATAATCCATGTAAATGCTCACCAGCCTGTCAAGCAGCGCATCCTGTGGTTTGTGGACTCCGGCATATTCAATGGAGTTACTGGTCAGTATTGCTTTGAATTCCGGATGCACTTCTATGTACCTCTCCTCTCCGAACTTGGTTGGTAATTCAAGTATCTTTTCTTCAAAAACCGATAGCAGAACATTGTTCGCTGATGGCTTTGTACGGGAGAATTCATTGTAAATGAGCGTGTAACCGTATTTGCATGCGATAGCAAGCGGATTATCGATCCAGTCTGCCTTCAGTATGTCACTGCTTTTAAATACATTGTGAATATACTTATCCCTGAGACTTTCCTGTTCTATCTGCGAGTATCCGCCTATCAAATCTGTGGTCGTGACTGATTCGTCACCATTGATCCAGACAACCGGACGACCCAGCTCTTTTGCAGTATGCATCGCCATACTCGTCTTTCCGCAGCCGGTAGGTCCTATCAGATGCACAGGATGTCCGGTCTTAAGCCATAGTTTTATCCTCCTCTCCAGTTTGTTCACATCCGGCGCATCAACGAAGTGATTATCATCGGGCACAAGATACGTAGCTTCGACCGATTCAAGCTCTTTTCCCTTCATATCATGTAATCGCCCGTTCATATCAGGCTCCTGCTCATCCCCGGAAATGGTCACCTGAAGCTGTGTCCCTTTGATAGTCAATTCCTCCATTTTTTCCTCTTTTGTCATGTGAACGGATTCTCCCCTCACCTTTCTGGGATGTGTTTCTTTAAATTTCATGTATATCTCCTCTCGTAACGATTTTCGATATATGCAGACTAAAAAAAAACTACTAAGGCTTATCCGTAGTAGAAATCTCTTATGTAGTTTGCTGTCTCGTTCCTGTATTCGCCAAATTTGGTTTCCATCTCATGGATACCATTCTGGATCACTTTTATGCCGCTATGCATCTCTTTAATTCCCGTTCCCATTTTTGCCGCAGCTTTTTCATTTAATTTTATCTGAGCATTGATGCTCTTTTGCATCTCATCAACGCCCTTATGCAGCTTCGCAGAACCCTCTTGCTGGAATTTCTCTGCGAATTTAGTCATACCGAACGTCATGTCTTTAATGCTGGTTTGCATGTCTCTGATGCTCTTTTGCATTTCCATGACGCCAGCCCCGATGGCTGCAGCCGCCTCTGCGTTTGCGCCCATCTGGGCAGATATTGCGGCACGTTTTGCGAAAACGCCTTTCTTTCCGATATTCATTCCAGTATGAGGTTTGGATTGCGTTTTACGGGGAACTTCAGCCTTAGATGCTTTTGCTCTCTTCGATGCCTCTTTAGCGGCAGGTTTTTCAGCCGTCATCCTGGCTTTAATTATGGAGTCAGCTATGTTCATTTTGGCTACACCGGCTGTGTTGATACCCAGCTTTTCAGCTATTTCAACTAATTCACCGCGTGTATGTTTCTTTAACATTTCTGCCGTTTCTTTCATGATCTACCTCAAAAAGTAGACCTGCCTAAGCAGGAGTTGCTGCCCCAATTGCAGCCTGTTCTACTTTCGTTATCTCTTCAGCATAGTGTACGTAAGTATCCACGGAAGCGACAACAACTCTTGCTTCAATAGCCAGGATCTCGATCCCGACCAGGGATACTCTTGCCCTTAGATCCACACCTTCGGCTTTATCTAATATTCTGTCAAGCACTTCTTCGAGACTGGAGGAATCCGGTGATGCCATATTATTCAACTCCTTATTTTATTCAGATCTAAAACTCCTGCTTTAAGCAGGAGTCGCTGCCCCAATTGCAGCCTGTTCTACTTTCGTTATCTCTTCAGCATAGTGCAGGTATGAATCCACGGAGGCGACCACAACTCTTGCCTCAATAGCCAGCATTTCGATCCCGACCAGGGATACTCTTGCCCATACATCCACGACTACGCCTTTATCCAATATCCTGTCAAGCACTTCTGCGAGACTGGAGGAATCCGGTTGTCCCATATTTATTCAACTCCTTATTTTATTTATATTTCCCGATAAAATCGAGAATCGTAACGTTTTTATTTTTTGTTACTTTGCTTTTCCAGTGTGAACCGTAAAACGCCGTTCTTGTATGCTGTTTTGAGAAGCGAGACTTTACATGGCAGCTGCACTTTCCCGACGTATTTCCTGCCTTTTGAACTGGCTTTAAGTGTCAACAAGTCATCCTTTATCTCGTAGGAGATATCCTTCTCCTCAATGCCGGGAAGCTCGATTATGACATCAATGCTATCTTTTTCTTCAAAGATATCCACAAAGGGCTCCCGTACTTCTTCAATAAAGGTCTCTTCCCCGGTTTTTCTCACAATATTTCCAAACCTTTCAACCTGAGGGATCCCGGCGCCGCCTATCTTCACTGAGATACCGTACATGGCACTTTTCCCTGAGGGGGTCTTTATTTTCCCGGTATATTCTGATTTTTCCTGTCCTTTTTCAACCATATCGGAAACAATATCCATGAAACTGTCGATACCCCTGAATATTTCGCGTATGTTCCTGGTACCAGTGTCAGTTTTGACAGACACGGGCTTTTTAATTCTTGACCGGGGTCTTGCTTTTATTCTCATGATTTTCATCCCAAAGGTTTTGTTCACTCTATTTCCCACAAAAGGAATATTAATATTCCTTATTATTATGGTAATTATAATCATAGTTCTTGTTTGGGTTTATAATTGCTCATCTTTCAGGCTTTGCTTCAAAATTTGTTTCAAAAATTGAAACTTAGTGTTGTTTTAATATTCTAACGTGTTATTTTACTTCAGGCATGGCTAAAATCAGGATCCTTGTAATAGATGATGCCCCTTCTGTTCTTAAGGCGCTTCAGGACACACTCGAAGCACACGGCTATGAAGTGTATGAAGCAATTAACGGAGAGGAAGCGCTTATCAGATACAGGGAAGTGAAACCGGATGTTGTGCTCATGGACATATTGATGCCGGAAATGGATGGGTTAAGCGCTACCAGATGCATAATGGGTTTTGATCCGGATGCAAAGATAATCGTAGTAACAGCAATGGGAAAACGAGGGCTTGAGAAAGATTGTATCGAGGCAGGTGCAAGCGATTTTATCATGAAGCCCTATAAGACAAAAGACCTGTTAATAATTATTAATTCTCTGGTTAAAGATGAAAGGAATTGAAGCGGTCGGGATATATCAGGAGGAAATTATTGAGTCCATACCAAGTACTATTATCGTCCTGGACAGAGGATTGGTAATACTGTATGCTAACAGGAACTATTATATAAAATCAGGCAAAAAAGAGAAGGAAGTGGTGGGTCAGCGGCTTGACCGCGTTTTTTCATCTGTGCTGATCGAAAAGACAAAAATAGATGAAAAAATCAGGGATGCCTTCAATACTGGCATTCCTTTCAGCGGCGAGCAACTCAGGTACCCTGGAGGATTTTTCTTTTTCTATAAAATACATCCTTTGAAAGAATCTGACAGGAGTGTCAGGAAAGTGATGCTTTTAATGGAGGACATTACCGAGCTTACACGCCTTGAAGAAGAGGTGCGGGACTCATACGTGAAGCTTGAGAATGCATATGCTGAACTCAAGGAGGAGGATGAAACAAAATCATATTTTATCTCAACTGCCTCGCATGAACTCCGGACTCCCCTTACCGTTATAAACAGTTACCTTGAGATGTTTGAGGATGGTTTGCTGGGTAAATTGAATAATAACCAGGGCGAAAAGCTTGCTATCATGCGCTCCCAGACGGATCATATGATAAGCCTGGTGGAGGATATGCTCGACACTTCAAGACTTGAGTCGAGGAAATTCAAGGTCCAAAAGCAGATCATTGATGTGGGAGAGATCGCAAAAAGCGCCATGGATGAGATGGGCAGGCTTGCCGATATGAAGGAACACTCCATGTCATTGAAGATGGAAAAAATCCCATATCAGACCATGGGTGATGAGCAGCGTATAAAGCAGGTTTTCAGCAACCTGCTCACAAATGCGGTCAAATACACTCCGCATAAAGGGAAGATAGAGGTTGAATTAAAGCAGGAAAAAAAACGCATACTTGTTTCGATTTCTGACTCAGGTATAGGGATAAATGAGGCAGAGCATGAGAAAATATTTGAGAAGTTCTATACTGTAGGCGGCAAATCCCTGACAAAGGAATCAGAGAGAATGGGGCTTGGGCTAACGATCGCCAGAGGGATCGTAGAGGCACACGGGGGAAATATCTGGGTGGAGAGTGATGGAGAGGGGTATGGAAGCACTTTTTATTTTACACTTCCAAAGGGCGATTGAAATGCTTGATATATTTAAGAGAAAGCCAAACGTATTTCCTGCCACCGAGCCTGTAACGAATTTTGATGGCACAAAGTTGAAACGAGGGAGATGCTACCTGATAAAAGAACCTAAATCCGATGCAGCCTTTGGTAATTTTGTGTCCCTGGTAATGGGGACTTGTTCAGAATGCCAGCATCCTGAGGCTTTTTCCTGCGAGAATATAGGATGCAAAAGATGTACCCTGCCATGCCCGTGCAAATGTTGTACGCAGTCCAGGGCGCAGGGGTTGTGCTTTACAATTGATTCACCTGAAGAGATAAGGCAGAAATATCTTCTGCAGACAAGCCCGATATTCTGGATAAGTAAACTTGGAAACGATAGCATTAATCCTGCCAATCTTGAGATAATGGCGGGTATGATATGCGATTTTTTTAAGAAAAGCAAAAATCCGATCGTATTGCTGGATGGTATGGAATATTCGATCACCATAAATGGTTTTACTCCGGTCTTTAAATTTCTGCATGATGTTCGCGAGCTGGTTATTTTATATAAGGCAGTATTTATTTTGCCTGTAAGTCCTGGCACCCTTGATGAAAAGGAACTTGCGCTTATTGAAAGGATCATGGACAGGGTGGATGTCTGAGATTGTTTTTAACAGTTCACTGCATGAAATTCTCAATCTCAATTGAAAATACACTCATACAAATTTATTATGATTATGATACTTATGATGGTAAATTATTTATAATACAGACAACGTTTAAATATTCTAACGCAAACGGGGAAAAACGGAGGGAAACTGCGCGTTTTCCTGTGAAAAGATTGAGATATTAAAGTAGGGAAGATGTAATGATCGAGAATTTCCGTGTAGTACCTGAAATCGAACATCCGGTACTTGTAATCGGGCAGCCGAAATTAAATTCGAATCTACTTGAAGAGAATATTGTTAAAAGTCATCTTGAAATCATTGTACTTTCAATTCTGACTGAGATGCCGATGAGCGGCTATGACCTGATAAAGGAAATTTTTGCGAGATATAATGTTTTTTTAAGCCAGGGAACTGTTTATTCGCTATTATATTGCCTGAAAGATGAACGTATCATAAAAGCGGAACATACGAAAGGCAATATGAGAACAAAACGATATTCTATTACAGAAGAAGGAGAACAGGTCATCAGTAAAAGAATAGATGATTTTATCAAGGCAGAAGAGTACGTTTTGAATTCGATCAAGGAACACAGGTCATAGATATGTTCAAGACCTCTATCACAGGCCTTGATGGGCTATTTAAAGAGGGGGATATACCCAGGGGCTCGGTGATACTTGTAACCGGTATAGAGGGGGCTTTGAAATCGACCTTTATATTCAAAATGATCTCGAATTATATTGCAGCCACAGGCGAACATGGGCTGTATGCAAGCCTTGAAGAAACCAGGGAAAGCCACCTCAGGAATATGGACAGCTTCGGGTTCAAAAAACCGGAAAAATTGCACATTTTCGATTACAAGGATATGAGATCTGATACGATGAATGAAGAACTTGATATTGTCAAGGTTACGGAAGATATGATAGACTTTTACATGGAAAAATTCGACAACCTTACTGTTTTTGCCCTCGACTCTCTAAATGCATTCTCTTCTATCTCAACTGTGGTAAATCCGAGGCAATATATGTATCACTTTTTCTCAAGGTTAAGGGATAAGAACCTGACATCCTTCCTCATAATGGAAACCTCTTCTTCTGACAGGCATGTATTTATCAGCTCTGCTGATGAACACGCCGAGTATTTCCTTGCAGACGGCATAATAGAACTCGGGGTAATCGAAGCGAGGGAGAATGTTAAGAGGTACATCCAGATAAAAAAAATGCGAACCGCCAGCCACAGCATGGAAAAACATCAGGTCATGGCTGGAAAAGATGGTATATCCATTCTGGGTTCGGTTTATTAATGCCGGGATATTACCTGCAAAATAATTGAAAAAATATCGTGACTATTCAGACCTGCCCTAAATATTCTATAAAATATTGAGTTTTATTGCAGAAATTGAATTCCATTTTTCTATTCTGCTATATTCGGAATAAATGGTTTTCCACTTAATGCATC
>CABMHZ010000248.1 GCA_902386115.1 uncultured archaeon
GGACAGTGTGAGGATGGTGAATGCGTCGGATGAAGCAAGTCTCTGGATGGCGATACTTGGGATGGAACAGTATGGTTATTATTTTGGGGAGGTATGTGCTGCTTATCTGGTCGATTATTTTCAGTTTGATGATGAGGGTGCATATATTCTTCTTCCGTATGCTCTCCATAAAAAAAAAGATGAACTGCCGCACACTTGGGATGTGACCTCGGATACTATAGCTGCGTGGGTGGCGCTTATGCTCAGGGCGAGGTTCATCAAACTGACTGATGTGGACGGGATATTCCTTGATGGTGAATTGATAAAAGAACTTAATGCAGAAGAATTACTCGGAAAAGAGACTTGTGTGGATGGAGAACTCCCCCGTTTCCTCATAAAAAATAAAATGAGTTGTGAAATCCTTAACGGGAACTGTCCGGGAAGGCTGGCAAATGTCCTCAAGGGCAAAGTTTCCGGGACTCTTATAAAGGGATAGATTTTAATATCATTCGATTATATGGGGACGCACAATATCGGAGAATATTATGCCAAAAGCTGAAGCAAAAAATTGTGTATCATGCGGAGTAAATCTCATCGATCGCGGTTATGCGCGATTTCCATGCCCGCAATGCGGAACTGAACTTGGTAGATGCATGAGCTGCAGACACCAGAGCAATCCATACAAATGCCCTAAATGCGGGTTCCAGGGACCGTGAGGAGCATGGGTGAAGTCGCAGCAAAAATAAGAATAATGCCATCCGGCATGGATGTTGACCTCAATAAGCTCAAGGAAGCGCTTACAAAAGTCGTCCCCAGGGGCGCGCGTCTTCATGGATTCTCGGAAGAGCCGGTTGCATTCGGTCTGAAAGCCCTGATGGTTGTTGTGAAAGTCGGTGATCTTGAAGGCGGAACTGAAAAGGTTGAAGAAGCCTTCAGTAAAGTCAAGGGTGTGGAGAACGTATCGGTCGAAGAACTCGGCAGGATGTAAGTTTTATATCCTATGACATTTTTTTAGGGCCTGTAGATCAGGGGTAGATCGTTGCGTTCGCAACGCAAAGGCCGCGGGTTCGAATCCCGCCGGGTCCATAATACAAAAATATAAATTAGATTGATTTAACTAATAGAGAACACGATGGAATCCGAACTCTCAGTTATCGTTCCTGTACTTGACGAAGTAAAATATATTGAGGCAACCCTTGCTTCGATAAAAGACCAGAATACCAAAACACCGTATGAGCTGGTAGTATCTGATAACGGCAGTACGGACGGGAGCATTGAGATCGCAAAGAAGTATGCTGATAAGGTCGTGAATTGTGAGGAACGGGGCATAGGTCCTGCAAGACATTTCGGGGCACTGAATGCAAGCCCCAGCAGTAAATATTTCGTTTTTATCGATGCGGATACCCATATTCCGGGATACTATATTTCATTCTTATATGAAATGTTCAGGGCGCACCCGGATATAGTGGCATTCTCAACAGGTTTTGAATTCTCGGAAAGGTCGGAGCAAATAAAGCTCGCTGAAGGTGTGGCGAACAACTATTTTTCAATGAGGGACAGGATACGTTCCGCAACCTTGCCCGGCTTTAACACGGCAGTCCGCCGCGATGCGTACTTCAAATGCGGTGGTTATACCAATGTCCTTCTTGAGGATGTGGATTTCAGCAGGCGGATAACAAAGCTCGGGACTGTGAAATACTTCCGCCATATCAAGGTGATGAATTCATCCCGCAGGCTTGAAGTTATGGGGCTTATCGGGACGCTCTATTATTACGCCCAGCTTGACCTCGGATGGGAACTGAATTCAACGTTTATCGATAAGATCACAAAGAAGCTGGGGATAGCAGACCTGAGGGAATATATCGGGATAAGGAAATAAAGCCGGGAGAAAGCGATGATAAAACTCAAAGCACACATAGTTTCACGCGGAAGCGCACGCGGGGAAGCACTTGTAACGTCTTCACCCATATCATTCCTCGGCAGCGTTGACCCGAAAACAGGCGTGGTGATAGAAAAAGGACACGAACTTGCTGGAAAGAGCATAAAAGGGAAAGTACTGGTATTCCCTTCGGGCAAAGGCTCGACCGTTGGGTCTTACGTGATATACCAGCTCAAGAAGAACGGTGCTGCGCCGTCTGCAATGATTAACATAAAAACAGAACCCATCGTGGCAGTCGGCGCCATAATCTCAGGGATACCGCTTGTTGACAGGGTCGAGAAAGACCCGGTTTCGACCATAAAGAACGGGGATAAGGTTTTAGTGGATGCGATCGTTGGAAGCGTGGAGATAATATGAACGATGAAAAAGGATTTACTGAGATAAAGATGAGTTCAGGCTGGTTCATGACCATCTCGATGCAGAAAAGCGAGCGCGGAGAGGAAGAGAAGGAGTACGTGGAAATAGCCAAGGAAAGAGGCGGACAGAAGCAGCGCAGGTTTTTCCTGAATCCAAAGTACGTGAGGGCTCTGGGCGAGGCTCTTGTGAAGTTCGCGGATGAAAATAAACTATAGATCGAAGATCGATCTTTCAAAGTTACACAAGTTCTTCCATCTGTTTTAACATATCGTCGATAATATCCAGTCCCTCGTACCAGAAACCGGGATCATCGAGTGATATTCCGAACTCCTCAAGAAGTCGTGGAGGTGATTCCCTGCCACCCGAAGAAAGCAAATCCAGATACTTCGGGATGAAACTATCGCCCTCTTCCGTGAACATTTTATAGAGAGAGAGTACGAGCAGTTCCGCAAAAGCATAGGAATACACATATCCCGGCGCCTGGAGGAAATGCGGGATATAGCTCCACCAGACCGAATAATCTTCAGTAAGAGTCAGGGAATTCCCGAACATTTCTTTCTGGGTATCTATCCAGTGTTTCCCGAAACGCTCTGGCGACAATTCACCAAGGCTACGCCTCTCCCTGTGAACGGCATCCTCGAACCTGTTCATGGCAATCTGCCTGAACACAGTTGCGAATATCTCTTCCAGCTTTACTGACAGCAGGTTCAGTTTTTCATTCCTGCCAACGATCTTATCAAGAAGAGACCTGAAAACAAGCATCTCCCCGAACACAGAAGCGACCTCGCTTGTTACAAGGGGCGTCTGGCTGTTAAAATAACCCTGGCTTCCTGAAAGATACTGGTGGATGCCATGACCCAGTTCATGGGCAAGGGTCTGTACGTCCCGCCTGTTACCTGAGTAATTGAGCATTATATAGGGATGGACATCTGGTGTTGTGGGATGGGAGAACGCGCCTCCTATCTTGCCTGGCATGATGGGTGCATGTATCCACCTGCCTTCAAAGAATTTGAGAGCAATATTTTTCATTTCAGGTGAAAAGGCGTTGTAGGCATCGAGTACTATCTCCCTGCCTTCGTGCCATGATTTCTTTTTTTCTGAAGATTGAGGAAGTGGTGCGTACCTGTCATAATCGAACAGTTCATCATATCCGAGAAGTTCTCTTTTTTTCCTGTAGTACCTCTGCGGTATGTCATACCTGGATTTTACCGCATCGACAAGCGCGTTGACGGTTTTTTCATCGATCTCATTGTCAAGGTTCATGTAACTTACCCAGTCAGGGAATTTACGCAGCCTGTCTTTTATCATCCTGTCTGCCAGGATCGTGTTGAAGATATGGGTCAGGATGTGTTGCTGGGAGGTGAGCCCTTCAGTAACATCCTTCGCTGCTTTTATCCGCACCTGGCGGTCAGGATAATAGAGTTCAGCCAGCACTTCTTCTTCGACCCTGCCACCAAATCTTGCCTGGGATATGACTTTTTCAAACAGCCTGTTCCAGCTGCCTGCGCCGACCGGGGATATCTCTTGAAGGAGTTTTTCTTCTGTCTCGGATAATAGATGAGGTCGGTATTTCCTTAGTTGTGTAAGATAGTGCCTGTACTTGCTCATAACAGGGTCTTCAAGAAGTGAGTTTGCTTTTTCATCTTCGATGGAAGCCCATTCCAGGTCGAAGAAAACCATTTCTTTGCCGAACTGGCTTGCTATTTCCTCCTGCTTTTGCAGGAATGCGCCTGCCTCGGGGTCTCCTGTTCGCGTGGAGAAATTAAGGTATGCGAATGATGTCAGGCGCTTTGCGCTTTGCGCGATGTTTTCGATATCAGTGATCGCTTTATTCAATCCATGTGGCGTTATACCTCCCAATTTTCCCCTGTATTCTTTTGAGAATAACCTTATTTTGTTTTTAATGGTCTCTATATCCCTGTTGATATCCGGGTCATTCATATCCCTGTACAGATGCGTCAGGTCCCAGGTGACTTCCTCATTTCCCAATTCTTGTATCATGCCTGGTAATTTGAAAATAATACGTATTAATATTATCCACGATACGTTGAATATACAGTATTATTTACCGCTGGCAAGTATTCTGTTCAACCATTCTTATTAGATGAACAGGTATCTTCCCGCTGTGTACCGCGGTCGCAACCAGCGCGCCGCTTATGCCGATGCGTTCCAGGGCTTCGATATCATCCATATCCTTTATCCCCCCTCCCGCAAGCACATCGTGCGATGATGCCCCGGCGAGAGATTTTAAAAAATCCACATCTATCCCTGCACCTGTCCCGACCCTGGTAAGTTCAAGGATTATTACGTCCTTTAAATCATAATCATTTAACTTTTTGACAAGTTCTTCGGGCTCCATATCGAGTGCCCTGTCTTTCGCAAGCACCTTCCCGTTCTTCATATCGATGCTCACATTGATCCTGCCTGGAAACCGTTTCGCTGCTTTTTCGATCAAGTCAAATGAAGCTGTTTCCGTTCCCAGGATGACGGTATCGGCGATCAAGGCTATTTTTTCGACGTCGTTCATGCCCCTTGCGCCAATGTCCGCCATTGTTCTTATTTTCCCCGAAATTTTCTTGATCAGTTCAAGATTATCACCAAGATGCTGCAGCCTGTCAAGGTCGGCGATATAGACTTCGCGCGGAGCAAGCTTAGAGATTATTTCAAGAGGGGATGATGAATCGCTAACCTTGCTTCCCGTTACAGGTTTGTACTTTGACCTTTCGCCCCTGACTGCGTGCACCGCAGTTCCGTTAAGTATGTCCAGTACGAAAATTATTCGAAACATCTTTCAAAATTAATATATCAAGTTTATTTATTATCGACACTAAATAAATACCAAAGTCAACCACATGCAGCTTATGAGTTCCCGGGAATTCTTTGTGGATTGATGTTGCCATAATATCACTTTAATTTACCATAATCTAATAAAGTATAAAATTTTATGGTGAAGCATTGAAATTTCATTTGTACCTCTGGTTCGTCTAATCTTATAAGATTATATCATTGAATTAATGTATTAATATCGTTGTAATATTTTAGTGGAGTGCTAATATATAGGTAGACTGCCTTAAAAAACAAAGCATGGGAAAATTCCTGGGAAATATGCAGAAGAGCGCTGAATTTTTAATCCGGGGTTTTTCCGTATGTTTTTAGACCAGAGTCATGAGGTGAGTCTGCAATGCGAAGAAGCAAAAATAAGGACAAATATACTCAGAACTTAATTCTGGGTCATTTCACTATGCCGCTGGCGCGCAATCTTGCTGTCGCCGCCTTTATGGATATTCGACCTGAAACTGCACAAATGCAAGGTATTAAAACCTGTGATACTGCTTACAATGAAGGGAGTATCATAAGCGAGTATGACATCAGATCGCCTTCAATTTCTCAAAGCGTGGAGAGGAAAGATGAGGTTCCAGAAATAATAGATCCCCTGGAAAAACGGTATATTGGACTCCACCAGTGCCGCAATTTCATGTCCATCCTTTCAGCGACATGCAGGAAATTTATTATAAGTAAGAGATAATTATGGTATAGGACGATACCCGTAACAAATTCGAAACATAAATGTATTAGTGCTTCTATCTGATTTAATGATGAAGTTACTTGTAAGTCCTATAAACGTAGAAGAAGCGAACATATGCAGGATCGGTGGAGCTGACATCATCGATGTGAAGAATCCGAAAGAAGGCTCGCTTGGCGCGAATTTTCCCTGGGTGATACAGGCTGTTAAAAAAGCGGCTGGCTCTGTTCCTGTGAGCGCTACAATTGGTGATTTCAATTATAAACCCGGAACTGCATCGCTCGCTGCCCTGGGGGCGGCTGTTGCGGGGGCTGAATATATCAAGGTCGGATTGTATGACATAAAGACAAAAGAGCAGGCTCTTGATATGCTCGTTAATATCGTTCGTTCCGTGAAAGATTACGATAATAATAAGAAGATAGTGGCTTCCGGTTATTCGGATTACAGGAGGATCGGTTCACTCCCGCTTATGGAGCTTCCCGCTATCGGCATGAAAGCTGGTGTGGATGTTGTCATGATGGATACGGGCATCAAGGATGGGCGCTCTACGTTTGATTTCCTGACAGAAGATGAACTTACAGGGTTCGTGTCCAGGGCAAGAAGCCTCGGTCTCCAGACCGCTATCGCGGGCACGATCAAATTTGAGAATATCCCTGCATTGAAGCGTATTTCACCTGACATAATAGGTGTGAGAGGATGCGTGTGCGGGGGAGACCGCAATTCGACTATCAAAAAAGAGCTTGTGGAGAAGCTGAGAAGTGAGATAATAAGGGGTTGATTTGGGTTCGGAATGGGAGGGGTGGCAGATATCTATTTGCGTCACATAGTCGGCTATGAACTGCGATTCATAAGACTAATTTTATGCTATTTTATAAAAACCATGTTCATATTCGAAACAAATCATTTATTTAGTAGAAAGTAGAAAGTAGACTATTATGACCCAGAACACTAGCGTTAAAATAAGTTCAGATGCAAAAATACTTCTTGATACCATTTATCAACAATTACGTAGCAGTGGAGTCAAAATTACTGAAAAAAAGATACTCGATATACTCATCTCAAATACAGATATTGCGACTATAAAAAAATTCTTGAAAAAGGAAGATAATACAGCCCTTCTGATGTTGAAAAAACCTGTACATTGGGGAATTGCAGATTCTTCAGAAGATATAGACCGTTATCTTTACGGGAATCCATGAGCCTGCTTATTGATACTTCAGCATTAGTGGCAGCCAGAAATGCTGATGATAAAAACCATGATAAGTCGATTGATATCATGACAAACGCATTGAAAGGTGAATTTGGCAAAATATATATCAGTGATTATATTTTCGATGAGGCAGTGACTCTTGCTTATCTCAGGACAGGCAATAAAAATTTCGCTAATGATTTAGGCAATTTTGCACGAACAAGACCAATTATATTTCGATTCATTGAGCCGATCGACTTTGAGAGAGCATGCAAGTTGTTCCTATATTAGTCTCATGATCGGAACTTATATTTATATTAATAATTTCATGCTGGTCTAATCAACCTAACATCTGACAGATTTATCGGACTGCCATGACATTTCCATCCATTCATAAGATGATAC
>CABMHZ010000249.1 GCA_902386115.1 uncultured archaeon
CGCCACCGCTTGTAGAGATCATGCTCGATATCCAGAAGGTCAAGAGCGCGTCCTGCCATAAAATCAATTATCTCATCAATCGATTCCGGCTTTGGATAGAATGCAGGAGATGCGGGAAGAATGGATGCGCCTGCCCTTGCCGCTTTTTCCATGTTTTCAATATGTATCAGGTTAAGCGGTGTCTCCCGCACCATCAGGATAAGCGGGCGTTTCTCTTTCAGGCACACATCAGCAGCCCTTGAGAGCAGTGTATCTGACATCCCCATAGCGATAGAAGCCAGCGACTTCATGCTGCACGGAGCCACTATCATGCCTTTTGTCCTGTGCGAGCCGCTCGCGATAGGAGCAGTGAAATCATCATCCCCATAGACCCAGGCGGCAAGTCCCTCAATGTCCCCGACCGAATAGCCGGTTTCTATCCCGACGAGCTGCTTTGCGGAATCCGACATGACAAGATGGGTTTTGACCCCTTTCATTTTATTTAATGTTTCAAGGAGGCGTATCCCATACTGCACACCCGAGGCGCCGCTGATACCAATAATTATTTCATTATTCATGAGGTATTATTTGTTCTGGCATGTTTGAATAGTTTTTGTTAAGTCATCAGCAGGATTAAATATTGTGCGTTTTAATTGGAGCATATGTACCAGGTTCTTATGGACGTCGCCCTGCGCATTGGTCTTGGCATCATTATTGCCACATTACTGATCATATTGACGATGATGCTGGACACCATATTTTACAATAACAAGAACCGTATTCACCTGATTGTAATCTTCGTGCTGATAGCATTGATAATATATGCACTCGGCGATATTGCCATAGATATCCTACACTTTTGATCGCCGGATCCTGAGTTTTGATATCAATTTTCTAAGCCTGCTCTTGCTGGCGTTCTTTATCTTAATCCTGAGGTAGCCGCGTTTTGAATTTATCACCATTTTGAATGATGTCCCTTCAGGGAAGGAAGCAAGAAAATTCTTTACTTCCCCGGAAGCCGTGTCTTTGTTGATACCGGTAAATTCAATACTCATACCATCTTTTCATTATATTTGGATTGATATATAGGTATCTGGAAAACTTATTTGCCTGACAGGACAATTAAGATTGTATGAGAACCGTTTACCTTGCAGCACCGCTTTTTTCGGAAGCCGAACTCGATTTTAACCGAATGCTCAGGGATAAGATAAAAAGCTGTGGCTTCAATGTATTTCTGCCTCAGGAGGATTCAAATAACGTCAAAGACCGGGATGACAGGCAGATGATAATCTTCAGCAAGAACGAAGCTGCGATAGAGAAATCAGACATTATTGTCGCCGTGGTAGACGGGGCTGATGTTGATTCAGGGACTGCCTGGGAGATAGGGTTTGCCTACGCGCGCGGTAAACCGATACTGGGATTAAGGACTGATTTCAGGACGCTTGGTATTGAGGGCACGGTGAACCTGATGATCGAAAGGTCTGCCTTCATCTGTAAGAGCATACAGGAGCTGTTAAATCGGTTGACGCTATTATAGAGTCCATTTTTTTTGATAGCTATAAATATAAAGTAACATAACATATTATATCTTGAAAGGCGGCGAAGTGCCTATGGCAGATAGCATAAATCCGGAAGATTATTTAGTATGGACAAAAGAAGAATTACAAAAACAAATACGAATTCTTGAGCACAAAATTTTTATAGCACAGAAACGAAGTAAAAAGAACCAGGATAAAATAAATGCGGTGTTAGAAGAATTAAAGAAAGCATTCGCATTTTTTTCTGCAAAAAATTTTATTGAGGCAGAGAAAAAAGTAATTGATATTAAAAAAGTAAAAAATGAAATAATTAATAATATGGATATTTATGATCATACTACATATTTTTTCTCTTCATGGGGTTTGGTTCCGATACTAACAGCAATTTCTACAATTATTATTTCTTTTGGATTAATTTTAAGCAATAAAGTACCACCTATTTTAGATTTTGTTCCTGCATGGGCTCCTTTAACAGCTGTAATTGGTGCTTCGGTTCAAATTCTGGTCGGGGTCATAAATGACTACAAAGAAGACGGCATGATATCCAAATATAAAAGCCTCTGGTATTTTGTTTTACCTTTTGTTGGATTTGTTTTTGGTTTCATGGCGTTCCTTTTGATCCAGGCGGGATTGATCAATATAAATATGGCTCAATTTAATCAATCTGTAAATTTATCTCAATCTCCAGCACTCTCAGGTAAATCCCCCATTGAACCAAATGCGTTTACCATAATCATATGTTTTTTAGCGGGGTATGCAACTGATTGGTTTATGGGAGTATTGGGTAAATTAGCGCCTGCAAAGTGAAATAATGGATAATCTTGATTATTAATTGAAATTAAATTATTATATATTAGTGTATTGAAGTAATTCAGAAAACCTTAATCGATTTAAAGTCGTTGTGATTAAATATGAAAATAACAGGTATTTCAGGAAGTCCCAACTCCGGAGGCAACAACGAAAAGGTAATTGACATGGCTCTTGGTATGGCGAAAGAGAAAGGATTCAAGGCTGACAAAATATTCCTTTCAAAACTCAAAATCTCACCCTGTAATGATTGCGGAACGTGCAGGAATATAAAAGATTGTCCTATCGAGGACGATATGGCAGAGGTTTATGAAAAGCTTGAGACAAGTGATGCCATCATCGTATCCTCCCCCGTATTTTTCGGCAGCGTGACGGCGCAGTTAAAAGCGCTTTTTGACCGCACCATCCTTTTACGAAGGAACGGGTTTTTGCTTAAAGGCAAAGTGGGCGGGGCAGTCGCCGTGGGCGGCTCACGAAACGGCGGGCAGGAATACACTGTCAATGCCATTCATTCATGGATGCACATTCATGGTATGCTGGTCGTTGGAGATGTTGGGCACTTCGGCGGGATAGCATTGAAACCTGTGGAATCTGATGAAGTGGGTTTAAAGACCGTGAAAGATACCGTGAACCAGATGTGCGAAACACTTGCGAGATTTAAATAAATGGACGAATATCATTTAATCAAACTATTCACAAAGCCGGAAGAAGGTGAATACGTACCTATAACTTTTGTCGAGTTCAGGCGAAGACTTGTGGGCTGGTCAACTGAACTCAAAAGAAGCGTGTATGTGGAGAACGAAGAGGACAAGGCAAAACTGAAAAGGGTCAGGGAAGTAAATGTGATGATGGCAATAAATCACATCTCAGGGAAGCTGTCGTCCATCGAACTCACGGATGAGGAAAAGGCTCAGTTCGAGGAGGTGTATGCCCTGTTCATTGAGAAAGGCGGTCAGTTGATGTACACACGGAAGAAAATCGGGGCTAAGACAGTATCTTTTTTTGAGCTGGTGGAGACTGAAAAAAAGGCTGCGGATGCTCCACTTAAGAGTTTGCTATCCGAGAGGTTATGAAAAAGGAAAAAAGGTAAAATCAGATAGCTAAAAAATTATTTCAGCAGCGAGGAGAAATCGAATGGCTTGATCTTTTTTTTATTGTCGGTTATCTTTATCGGCTTATAGTTTGGATCTTTACCCTTTCCCAGCGTCTTGAATATTTTATCTTCCGTTACATCGAGAATTCCCATATTTATTCCATCCCTTTATTTTTTTTATTATTTTTTTATTGTACATATTATACTGGTCTGTTAAAACAGGTAAATGAAACATAGAGTATATATTATCTTCTTTTACACTGTCGGATGATAAGGAAAAAATCAATCACCTCACCTTAGCAGCTGAAATACCCCATCTGTCAGCCATTCAAAAGGCTTAACAGCAAGAAATGCATAACCCCCCAATCTCTTCCTCATAACGAATTGCGCCTGCCCTTTCAGGATCGCAAATTTCATCTTTGTCTCAGAGAACTCGGCATCGTAAATAAGGACATGATCCGAAATAAGTCCGCCCGATGAAACCCATTCTTTTTTGATCTTATGTTTTGTTCTCTCAAATAATGCAGTTCCCGGGAGTGGATACGGTACGGTAAATGAAAGATAATCGAGAGGAAGGGATGCAGCAAATCGAAGGGTATCAAGCACGGTCCCGTCAGTCTCACCCGGATAGCAGAGGATAAAGAACGCACCTGTCCTGATCCCCGCCTCGTGTGCTGAATTAACCGCTTTCCGTGCAGCCTCGACCGTTATCTTCTTGTTCATCATCTTAAGTATCCGGTCGTTACCTGATTCGATACCGAAAAATATCCTGTCGCAGCCGGCTTCTTTCATTTTCACGGCAAGATCAGTATCGATCGAATCTACCCTGCCGAGACATTCCCAGCTGAAATCCACTCCCCTTTTTCTTATCCCTTCGCAGATCTTAAAAACCCGCTCCCTGTTAAGGGTGAATACGTCATCCGCAAAATGGATCCGGTCATAACCGAAAGAGAGTGCCACTTCAACTTCATCGAGCACATTGTCAGGCGAACGCTCGCGATACGACGCCCCGAAAACGGTGTTACTGCAGAACTCGCATTTAAAGGGGCAACCTCTCGTCGTAAAGACCGTAGTCGTTGCAAATCCTGATCTTTTTCTCCCGTATTCGATATATTTTTCGTTAGGGAACAGGTCTCTCGCAGGCAGTGCTATCCGATCAAGTTCGTTTTCTAATTTCCCCTTTTCTGTAAAGACAATTTCCCCCGCATCACCGCATCTTGCCCATCCGCTGCTGTTTTTTCGGTAAACGATACCAGGGATAGATCCGGGATCGCCGTCGGTCTCATACATCCTGAGAATATCCACCATGGTCTTTTCACCTTCCCCTCTCACCACCATATCAAAATCCTTCATGAAAGAGACGGGGTCGCCTGATGGAAGCGGACCTCCAGCCACAAGAAGACGACATCTATCCCGTAACTGCGTTGCGAATTTAATGCTATCCCGCCGCATGCTTACCATGCTGTATATACCCACTACATCTGCTCCTGCTCCCTTTGCTTTTTTTAGCGCATTCTCCCGTGACATAAAAGTGCAGTCCAGAATATCAACATCATATCCATTATTCCTGAGGCTTGAAGCAATATAGCCCAGACCAAGAGGCGGGAACCTAAAAATCGACCTATTTTTCCAGTGATTAAAATAAGGGTATATGAGTAGAACCCGGGTCATTTTTTAAAATTTATCCTGATGCTGTAGTCAAAATCCTGCGTATTCGGAGAGAGATCATCATCATTCAGAAAATATCATTAATAGTAGATAAATGATTACAGCAAATCCCAAAAACTTCTGAGCATTGTAATTGTAATTCTGAGCGCGGATCGATCATTCGTATTGAAGTTAAAAACCATTATATATGTATGGAATGAATTAGTATATGGAGTGAAAAATATGCCAAAGGACATGACTTTTGAAAAGACCATGGAAGCTATGAGCAAAATGTCTCCTGAGGAGATGAAGAACACAATAGCGGAATTGACAAAAATGTGTATATGCGGGAAATGTCCAAGCTATAAGGGGACAGGTGAAAAAAGATTATTGTTCTGTGCAACAGGGAAAAGCACACTTATAAAAAATGAGAAAGGCTGCCTGTGTCCAACCTGCCCTGTTACAGAAAAAATAGGTCTCAGATGGATATATTATTGCACGAAAGGTTCCGGCAAAGAGCAGTCCGGTATGTAATCTATTATGACAGCGCATCCAAGCGGTAGAAAATTAGGGGTCCATTTGATCCCACCTCCTGACCTGAAAAGAACTGAAGGTACAAAGGTTCTGGGAATATCAGGTTCCTCCAGGCAGAGAGCCGGAATGAGTAAATCAGAGAGGATCCTGTTGAAGGCGCTTGACCTTGCGAAAAGCTATGGGGCAGTGACTAATTTCATAAGGTTGCAGGATCTGAAGATATATGATTGCGAGGGCAATTATTCCACGAACCCGGGATTTTGCACCTACCCGTGCCAGAGTTCAATGAAATATGAAGATGACCAGATGCAAATAGTATATGATGCGATCCTGGACACCGATGTCATGATCCTTGCAACGCCCATACGATGGAATAACCACTCGGCATTGATGCAAAAATTTATCGAGAGAATGAACTGCATTGAGAACTCTGATGTATGGTTCGGAAAGAGGTTGATTAATAAAAAAGTGGCAGGATTAATAATAATCGGGCATGTGGACGGGGTACAGCATGTCGCAGGAAATCTCATGAATTTTCTTAACTGGCTGGGTTTTCATATGCCGCAGGATATGATCGCCTCCTGGGTCGGTCCGAACGATGAAGATACGACCAAAGATTGGGAGGAGATCCAGAATAATCGTTACACACAGGAAGATCTTGTGAACATGGTGCATAGCGTTCTCAGGCTCTCATATGATATAAACAATAGTGATTTATAATATTTTATATTATTTTTACTGCCGGATGAACGGAATAAAAGCAGATCAATTCTAATTAATATCTGCCTGCCATGCCTGTCCGAAGCTTTCCAGGAAAACCAGATGGCTCAGCTCCTTTCTTTCGGATGTTTTCACCCGTACATCTGCGGGTCAGGCTGCCGTACTTGCAGGAGCGGGACCAGGTTTTCAACAGATATGGGGAATATAGCCAGGATATCTTCGCCGCATTCAGGACATTTTTTTATCAGGTTGATAGGCGTGGCAGTGATCGTTTCATCGTAGATCGACTCAGTAATGAAAGGACTGACAACAGAAAATGGCTGCCCTAAATTGAATTCGCCGCCTGCCAGGAAATCATAATAGGTCAGCGTCTCGATGTGACCGCATTTGCACTTGAGTTCAACCTTGTTTTTCAGGAACCTGTTATACCTGTTTTTCTGGGATAAAGAAACGAGCAGTTCTTTCATAAATTTAAGATTTATTATATCCTCTTTTGTACGGTCTTCCACGAATTCGTTGTAAGGAAACTCTCTTCCATATTTTCTACCATGCTCTCGAATTTCTTCATGGGCACTGAGAACATGAGTTCATCCTTTCCAACATGAGGACGGGCTGAGACATCGAACATCCCGATAACGCCCCTTGGACGATGCGAATCTTTCTCGAGATATGGCTGCTGGACAATGGAATTGCATCCAGCGCCCATAGGGGTGACTACCCCATTGGGTTCTGCCTGGTCAAAATTAGCCAGTGTGAAAAGACCTGAAAGAACATCGGGTTTTGCAAAGAATATAACTACCTCAGGCTCATCTGAGCTATCGAGCAGGTCCCATCTCTTGAATACTATGAACCGGGCAGGGGCTTTGAATTTCGGTGCTATCTTCATCATCTCGCTGACAAGAGCAGGGGACTTTTTGTATCTTTCACCTTCAACTTTTCCTGGAATGCCGCATGAGAGGAAGTATTCGAAGCCTTGCCTTAGTGTTTCCGAAAAACCAACATACCTTTTACCTCCAAAGCAGCCTATTGAGTCTGCGTTAAAACAGAGCGGGTGCCCTTTCCTGACGCCTGTAAGCGCGCCAATTATGCATCTTGGGATCGAGTCTGGTGTTGCGAGTTCTGCTCGCCCTTCCATATCTGTGTAATAGAACGTAAGTGGAAGTTGAGCATTGTTGAAATATTTTTTCCAGAGCGAGATAAATTTATCTTTGAGTTCTATGTCCATAGAAGATCATCCTTTAATGATACAGGAATATATTGATAATAAGATTTAAAGATGCGCTTTTGATGCAGCATATGCGCAAAAGTTCTAATATAATTCCCCATTCTTCCAGAAAAATAGCTCATCTGGGGATCTGCCAAATCTATTGAACACACTTGGGCTTTACCGAAAAATAACATAGTAAATTATATCAAGTAGGCCATCATATATGGTGGCATGGGTACTAACAAGCCGTATACATGGTGGGTAAAAGCCATATCTGGAGCAGATGAAGTTCAAGCAAGA
>CABMHZ010000250.1 GCA_902386115.1 uncultured archaeon
ACCCGATGAGTCTTGAGCGTGAACGTCCATATCGCTTTAGCTGTCTTAACCAGAGTATGTAAATTGTCCTGATCATTATTTACTCCACATCTTGCGGTTCATTCGCATCTGATCGATACTTCCTGCCTCTTCCTCGCGTATTTTTTTGCCTGTCAGGGACAGGAAAGCATCTTCCAGCGACCCTGCACCTGTGTTTTTCATAAGTTCTTCCGGGCTTCCCTCCGCCACTATCTTTCCCTTGTCTATGATCGCCACCCGGTCAGCGACCCTTTCAGCTTCATCCATGTAATGAGTGGTAAAAAATACGGTAATATTCGTAGTTCCATTCAAATCTTTCAGGTATTTCCAGATATGATTACGTGTCTGGGGATCAAGACCTATCGTGGGTTCATCCATGAACAGAACTTCAGGCGTATGCAAAAGCCCGCGTGCGATCTCAAGCCTTCTTTTCATGCCTCCTGAAAAGTGTTTAACCGTCTCGTTCTTCCTGTTCCACAGTTCAACGAAATTAAGGAGCTCTTCGATCTTTTTCGGCAAAATGTCAGCCGGGACTTTATAGAGTACGCCGTGGAATTCCATATTCTCGTAAGCCGTCAGTTCGTCATCAAGGCTCGGGTCCTGGAAGACTATCCCAAACGAACGCCTTACCGCATCCTGATCCGTACCGGGATCGTGCCCGTTCACCAGCATGCTTCCTGATGTGGGTCGAAGAAGCGTTGTGAGCATCTTTATTGTTGTTGTTTTTCCCGCCCCGTTGGGTCCGAGGAAAGCAAAAGTCTCACCGCATTTTACTGAAAAAGAAATATTATCGACGGCAGTAAAATCCTTGAATTTTTTCGTGAGATTCTTTACCACTACTGAGTAATTTTCTGTATTATCGTTTTGCATATTAATCATTTTCACAGGTCATCCACTGTGATATTGTGGTATCCTGATTTCAGAACTTCATAAATTATATTGGTCTCGATCTTCTCTATCTCTTTCCATGTCCTGAGATTTTCTACAATGTTATTGAGTGTCATCTGGTCCCTGGCAAAACATGAAGCCACTATTGAGTGCGTGGGTCCCAGGGAAAGCGAAACAAAAAAAAACTCCTTTATGGATGCGATCTTCTCTGCGATTTTCCTCGTATCAGAACCTGGGATAAGAGTTATTCCAAGAAAAAAGACGTTCTTGTAGCCCAGCTTACAGGGATTTATGTTCGCTTTTATGTTGATGTACCCGTCTTCTTCCAGCCTGGTTCGCCTCCTTTTTACCGTATCATGGGATACTCCAACTCTTCTGGATATCTCCACATCATCCATTCTTCCATCCTGCTGAAGCAGTCCGATTATTTTCCTTTCTATTTCATCCATTTTTTAATCCGAAAATTGTAAATTTTGCGAATTATACGCGCAATTCTCTGGGTATTGTATAATAATACGCATTCCAGTATAAGAACCTAACCAGAGGAGTATGTTAATATAGCGAGGTGAATAAATACCAGATGAGGAGTTTTCTGTCCTGATGCACGAATATTATCCTGAGAACTTATCGATATGCATCGGCAGAATTTGAAGCTGATTGATTATAATATAATTGCCGTTAATTTTTTCCTATCAGAAGAAAGTCACCAAAAATTGCCTATTTCTGAGGTTATATAAGCTATGAGTTCTTAGCTGATGGTAGTTTCAATGTCATCAACAGACTCATCAGCAATTGAAATAAACAATTATATTGAGAACTATTCTCAGAATTTTGTTCTTGATTGGCTCACTTTGCCGCTTGCGCGCAGCCTTGCTGTAGCCGTTTTTATGGAACAAAGACCTCCTGCACAAATGAAGGATATTAAAAATCCCTCACCAACTCATAATGAAGGGAGTTTAATCATCGAATCTGATGCCCGGTCTCCTGCCCTTTCTCAAACAATGAAGAGCAAAGATGAGGTCGCTAAAGTCACTGAATCTTTAAAAAGCCGGTACATTGGACTATTGCAATGGCGCAATTTCATGTCCATGCTTTCGGCGATCTGGAAGAAAATGTTATCAAGAATTAGCCAAAGGTCCTGATTGCGGTTGAATATCAGGTTTATCCTGAAAGGCAGTGAAAAAACCTCAGTTTGTCCTTATAACTACTCTTAACTCGCTACCCGACCCTTCAACCTTCAACTTCATGCCCGTTCTTTTCCTAAAAAATCCTCTCTTCCCACCATCTTCAGTCCTTCCCGCACAAAACCGTAATTCTTATCATCCTTATATCTCAACAGCGCCCGCTGTATCCTTTTCTCCCGCCCTTTCGCTACATGAACTTCTTTCATCGTGAAAGGATTGATACCCGTATGATACATGCACGTCGATGCAGTCATTGGCGTTGGAGTGAAATTCTGCACCTGTTCTGTGTAGAGGTTATTATCGCGGATATACTCAGCAAGCTCCACCATGTCCTTTACTGTGCAGCCCGGATGCCCTGACATGAAATATGGAATCAGGTACTGCTTTCTTCCAAGCTTTTTGTTTTGCGCGCTGAATTTCTTCCTGAACTCATCAAAAACCGCCCTTGAAGGTTTATGCATCATTTCTGTTACACGGTCTGAAACATGTTCAGGCGCGACCTTGAGCTGCCCGCTGACGTGATGCTCGCATAATTCAGAAAGATAGCCGGACGAATCGGCAAGAACAAGGTCGTATCTAATCCCTGAGCCGATGAACACTTTTCTCACTCCCTGTATCTCCCGCAGCCGGCGCAGCATTTCAATCAGACGTTGATGAGATGTATCGAGATTCTTGCATATCGGATGGGTGCATATCTTATCTGCACATGCGCCCTTCGTTTCCCACTGTTTGCAGTGCATCGAGTACATATTCGCAGTCGGTCCACCCACATCCTGTATGATGCCTTTGAAATCTGGCATCTTCGCCAACCTTTTTACTTCCCTTACGAGCGATTCAATGCTCCTGCTCTGCACAATCCTCCCCTGGTGATGTGTCAGGGCGCAGAAAGAACATGATGCAAAGCATCCGCGGTGGCTCACAATTGAGAATTTCACAGGAGCAAGTGCTGGTATGGGTTTTTTGTAGGACGGATGAGCCATCCTGGTAAAGGGGAGTTCATAAACATGGTCGAGTTCTTCCGTGGAAAGGGGCATGGCAGGTTTATTCTGGATGATAACTGTCTTGGGATGCGCCTGCGCTACCGGTCTTCCACGCACAGGGTCCTGCTCCTTGTAATGCATGTTGAAAGCTTTTGCGTAGAGCATCTTGTGCTGCGAGACTTCGGTGAAAGATGGAATCTCTACATAACCCTCATGGCAAAACGTGCGCCATCTGCCTGGTTCAATCTTGATGACAGTGCCTGCAACATCAGTTATTTCTTTTATGTTTTCGCCTTTTGAGAGTCGCGCAGATATCTCAACGACCTGCCTCTCACCCATCCCGAACACCAGGATATTAGCAGGCGCGTCGGCAAGTATAGAACGGCGCACTGAGTCTGACCAGTAATCGTAATGAGCAAAGCGGCGCAGGCTTGCCTCAATGCCGCCAAGAATTATGGGAGTATCTGGAAAAATTGAATGAAGTTTATCCGAATATACGATAGTCGCGCGGTTTGGACGAAGCCCGCCCTGCCCGCCGGGTGAATAAACATCGTCGCTTCTGATCTTCAGGTTCGCAGTATAATTATTTACGAGGGAATCCACGTTGCCTGAAGTGACGCCGAAGAACAGGCGCGGTTTTCCGAGCTTCTTGAAATCAACATCGCTTTTCCAGTCCGGCTGGGCTATTATGCCAACGGTAAATCCTGCATCCCATAGCACCCTTCCGATTATTGCGGCGCCGAAAGAGGGATGGTCAACATATGCGTCGCCGGTCGCAAGGATCACATCGAACTCGTTTATGTCGAGAGCCTGTGCTTCTTTTATGGTCATCGGGAGGAAGCGGGGTTGTTTACTCATGATAATATCAAACTTAACCTGCTATTTTTCAAGCTGACTATTTGTAACTATCGCATTTTAAACAGGAAAATATGAATTAACAGGATAGGCTTTCTTATCGTATCCTGCAGTACTGTTCTTACCCCTACATTTTATTAAAAACATAAAACTTTATAAATATGTAGGGACAATATTCCATAAATGGCAGTGATCAGAAAAAAAACCATTGGCAAACATACATATTATTACCTTGAGCATAGCTTCCGGGAAGGCGGCAGGGTGGAGAAGAAAGAAAAATACCTTGGAAAATCTAAGCCGCAAAATATTGAAGAATTAAAGCAGCAGTTTATTTCTGAGATTTACAGGGGGAAATGGTTTGGTCTTTTTGAAAGAATAAAAGAAGAATATATTGCTCAGGAAAAAACCATTCCTCAGTCGGCGCAGGAAAAAGAACTGGAAAACTTCGCTATCAAATTCACTTACGATACGAACAGGATAGAAGGTTCGACCCTGACATTCAGGGAAACCTCAATGCTTCTCGAAAAAGGCATAACCCCAGATGCAAAGCATATGCGTGATGTAAAAGAGGCAGAAGCTCACAGGAGCGTATTTTATGAGGTGCTGAATTGCAAAAAAGATTTGTCGCTTGACCTCATACTATACTATCACAAAAAATTATTTGAGGACACGAAAAAAGATATAGCCGGGAAGATCAGGGACCACCAGGTGACGATTGCCGGTAGTAAATTTATACCGCCATTTCCCGCAGAAGTATATCCTCTGCTAATGGATTTTTTCAAATGGTATCGTAAAAATAAAGAGAAAAAGCACCCTTTGGAACTCGCGGCGCTGGTTCACCTGAAACTTGTCACCATTCACCCCTTTGCTGACGGGAACGGAAGGATAAGCAGGTTGATGATGAATTTTGTTTTAAATAATCATGGCTTCCCGATGCTCAATATACCTTATGAAAAAAGAGCGGGTTATTATAGCTCTTTAGAGAGGTCTCAGATAAAAAAGGATGAAACTATATTTTTGCAATGGTTTTTCAAAAGGTACTTGAAAGAGCATACGAAGTATATTATGAAATAGTCTTTGATTTAGACGGGATTAACTGGATTGACAGGATAGACTACTTTATCGTATCCCTGCATTCCTTCAGCAGTTCCTCAAAAGTATAACGTTCAGGCATTATCCCGACCCTTACCCCGAAACCGGCAAGAGTCTCCGAAGTCGGTTTCCCTATAGCTGCAACCGTTTTTTCATTCATTATCCTGATGATATCGTCTTTTATTCCCATATCCTCAGCAATAGCCATGAAATTCCTGACCATCATAGAACTCGTGAAGGCAAATATATCAATTTTACCTGCAAGAGCCTGCTCCATCAGGTTTTGATGCCTTTCATCCCTGGGGCGGATTATTTCATACACCTGTGTCTCATGAACCTTTGCGCCTTTTTCGATGAGCCCCTTGACAAGTTCAGGCGCACCATGGCTGCTGCGCGCTATTTCAATGATGGCGCCCTCAATTCCCGTAAGCATCTCGACCAGCCCCTCTGAACTGTAGGAATCGGGCATAATACTTACATTTATCCCGTTTTTCAGGAGCGCTTCTTTTGTCTTTGGTCCGATAGCTACCACCCTTGTCTCATTAAGCTGATCGATGAACTCATCGGTTGAATTCAGTTTCAGGAGCGTGAACTCCACACCGGTGGCGCTTGTGAATATCACATAATCCACAGCCCCGTTCATGATACGCTCTACGAATCCGATGAAATTATGATCGAACTTGTCAACCACATCTATCATCGGCGCCGTGACTGGTTTGAATCCCATCGATCTTGCAAGCCTCGCTGACTCTGCAAGATATCCTGCCGGTCTCATTATAGCTATTACTTTCATGATCATCTTTTTATGACGTTACTATTTAACCCCTTGATATATTTAAGTTGAGGTTAATATGTAATCATATCTCATACTTATGATCGACGAACTTAAGATATCGCGCCGTGACCTTGACCTAATTCAGTCTGAACTGGAAAAAAACAAGCCTTACGAAGCCTGCGGTGTGCTGATCGGCACATTGGATGGAAACACGGCGCTCGTGGAAAAAGCCCTGCCCGTAACCAATGCGAAACGCACTACGAGAAGCTTTGAACTTGACCCTGAAGAGAATTATGTGGCATGGAACGATGCCATGAAAAGCGGAAAAGAGATAATCGGGGTGTATCATACTCACCCGGTTTCATCCGCAGTTCCTTCGCTGTGGGATAGGGAAACCATGCAGAACGATTCTTCAGTGTGGCTCATCGCGGGGGAGGATGGGATGAGGGCGTATGTGTGGAGTAATGGGTTAAAGGCTGTGAAAACAACGGAAAATTGATTTTCTAACAACGAATTGAACTAACCGGTACGCTCTGTGACTTTCAAACCAGCAAAATTTAATATTAAATTATAAATATTAATTAAATACTGAATAGAAACCAAAAAAATAACCTATCCTCTTCACTTCTTCCCCAAAACATCCTTCATCATCTTTATCGAACAAAGCTCGCCGCACATGCTGCATGTATCAGCGTTCTTACTTCTTGCATGGATATTTTTTGCTTTCTCGCTATCGATAGCAAGCATGAACTGCCTATTCCAGTCAAGATCCTTTCGCGCAAGCGCCATCTCGCGGTCTTTTGCTCTTGCTTTCTCCCTGACGCCCGCCTTTGTCAGGTCAGCAGCATGAGCTGCTATCCTTGCAACTATCGCACCTTCCCTGATATCATCTTCATCCGGGAGCGCCAGGTGTTCTGCCGGTGTTGTCATGCACAGGAAATCCGCGCCGTGCATCCCCGCGACCGCGCCGCCCATGGCTGCTGTTATGTGATCGTATCCGGGCGCTATATCTGTCACAAGCGGACCGAGAAGATAGAGCGGTGCATCCCCTGTGAGGTGCTTCATCGCATTAACTGATAATCCGATCTCGTCTATCGGAACATGCCCCGGTCCCTCCACAAGCGTCTGCACTCCCGCGGCGCGCGCCCGCCTGACAAGCTCCCCGAGCTGTATGAACTCCTCGAATTTTGCCCTGTCCGAAGCATCGTTGATACATCCGGGACGCATGCCATCGCCCAGGCTGATGGTCAACTCGAACTCACGCGCAAGCTCGAGCAGGTAATCATATTCAGCATAAAACGGGTTCTCTTCGTAATTCTGCTTCATCCATGAGAGCGTCATTGCCCCCCCGCGGCTCACCACGTCAAGTATCCTGTCGCTGTTCTTGAGGCGTTTGAAGGATTCATGGTTCACACCAGCATGAATGGTCACAAAATCGATGCCGTCCTTTGCGTGTTTTCGTACTGCGTTGAACATATCATCGGATGTCATGGATTCAATCCCATCTTCCGCAGCCTGGTAAATGGGAACAGAACCGACCGGTATACTGACAGCATCAATTATCCTCTTTCGAACGAGGTCGAGGTCACCGCCAGTTGACAGATCCATAATGGTATCAGCGCCGTATTTTTCCGCGATGATCGCTTTTTTGACCTCTGCCTCGATATCAACGTAATCCCTCGATGTGCCAATGTTGGCGTTAACCTTGGTCCGCATTAATTTACCCACGCCTACGGGACTGGATTTACTGTTAACGCTTTTAGGTATCACTATATGTCCGAGAGCAATGTATTTCCTGACATCGCCTGCATCTGCCCCCTCTTCAACAGCAACGCGCTTTATTTCTTCGGTCAAAAGACCTGCATGCGCTTTTTCCATCAGTGTGGTCATTTCTTCCTCGAACCGAACATTTTAGCCAGAATACCTATTCCATCCTTCTGTTTTTTCTTCTTCGGCGGTTTTATATATGGCGTTTCCTCTTCCGGTTCCTCTGTTGTTTCCCCTATGGTCTCCTCAATTACTTCATCTATTTTTTCATCTTTTAAATCATCTTTTTGTGTTTTCTTTCCGTAAATCAGATCACCGAACCGGATTTTTGGTTTTTGAGATTTTAGTTCAGGCTTTTTTTCAGGTTTCTTTTCATGTTTTATTTCAGGTTTCAGTTCAGGCTTCTGTTCCTGTTTTGGTTCATGTTTTATTTCAGGCTTATTTTCTACCTTCTCTGCTTTCTGCTGTTCCCCTATTATCTCTTTTGCTGTATCCATGCCTGCATCGATATTTATTTTCGGTGAAATTGGCGGTTTGACAACAGGAACGCTTGCACCGCCGTGTTTGCTTTTACGTACCCTGATATCAACAAGTACGGGTCTTTCTATATTCTTGCTGACAATGAGCGCAACCCCGGGAGACAGTCGCTTGATATCATCGATTACCTCCGAGCTTATGCCCTCAAGACCCTTGCTTATAGCCTGGAGGTCGTTGGGATTTGTGACTTTCATTATTATCTGAGTGTTGCACTGCGAAAGGATGTTCTTGTCAACCCTCGCAGGGCGCTGGGAGACAACCATGAGACCAAGACCGAATTTCCTTCCTTCCGAAGCGATGGTGCGGAGGATATCCGAGCTTACTGTTCCCCCGAATCCTTTTTCAGGGCAGAAATTATGCGCTTCCTCAAGCACCAGCATGCAAGGGGGCACTTTGTTGAGCTTTCGCGCATCGAACAGGTCTGCGCAAAGCTTTGCGACTATCAATGCCTGGAGGTCAGGGTTCACGCCTTTCATATCGATTATCGAAGCTCTGCCGTCCTGGACGAGGTCAGAGACCGTAGTGGCTTTTTCAGCCAATATACCCGTTTCTTTCAGAGTTTCAAGCTTGCTGATAACGTTCCATTTTACCTTGCTTTTGTTTTGCCCGACCTCAAAAATTATATCTTCTATCGTGTATTTTGTTTTTTCAGCCTTGAGTTTTGATACAGCCTCGAAGAGTATGCCTGTCTGGTTCTGTGAATGTTCATCCGAGAAGAACTGCATGAGGTCTTTTACTCCCAGGTTTATGCCGTTGAGACGGAAAAGCAAGTCTGCCGACGGGTTAAGCGTCTCGCTGGCTGGCGTATATACCGTTACTTTATCCTCATAACCTGCCGGGGATATGCCGTACCTCTGGAACATAGCGGGTTTTTCTTCGTTCGGGTATTTGAGGGTTCCATATTCCCCGTGCGGGTCGATTATCAGGAGGGGAACGTTCTTATCAAGAAGCTCTTCCAGTATCACGCCGCTGGTATAGGATTTTCCCGCGCCTGTCTTGGCAAGTATGCTGCAGTGCTTCTGTACAAGGTTGTTGGCGTCAAGGTGTACCTTTATGTTCTGTCCTTCGAGGAGCCCGATGTACACATCCCCGCGTATAAGTCCGAGCGACTGTTTTATGAGCGTCTCATCAGCCTTAAAGACCTTATCTCCCGGGCTGAACGGCGATTTTGGTATGCGAAGCGCTCCCTGTTTGTCCCTGGCGCCTATAACTGTTGCTTCCGCGATTATCTGATGGTTCATTTCCCCGACCTTTGATGAGCCTTCAGCCACATCCACAGCCTGTTCGATGGAAAAGCCATCGCTTGACCGCGTGATTGAGGCTACCTGGGCAAGCGTCCAGCCGTCAACTTCGTGCCACACCTTGACATAATCTGCTCTCCTCGTCGCCGTGCTGTCTGAGACCGCGAACTTGAAATTTAGTGATTCGGTTTTTCCGAATATTACGCCTATTGAATCCTTGACCATTATAGGTATCAGAATAATTCCTGTGAATATTATACTTTCTCTATGTAGAGCGTATCTGGTTTAAAAAATAATCATGCAATTTAATGAAGAATTCCTACCAAACCATTAAATACAGTCGTGTTCTATTAAGCCTCCTGCGCTCCGATAGTGTAGTCGGCCAATCATACTGGCCTTTCAAGTTTTAAGCGTATCATGCGCTAAAATAAAGACAGCCAGTGACTCGGGTTCAAATCCCGATCGGAGCACTAAATTCCAAGTTCAATTCACTCTTTTTCAGAATTACTTTCACCTTGCTCTCTAAAAGCTTCAAACATCAGCAGATCAAACAAACGGCTTATTTTTAAATTCGAGAGCTATTGTTTTGCTGAGGGTCTCAGCACATCCAGAGTATTCCAGGAAATGATACAAAGCAATAGTATGTTTATTTCGTATTTTCCAACAAATTGTATATTAGAGCGAATATATAAAACCCTATAAAAGCATCTGCAAATCCATAAATTAAACCAATGATACTTCCCATTGGACTTATACTATAACCTGGATATATACTCACTATTATATTTAAGAACATTGTGGCATAACCAGTGCTTACCGAAATCAAAGTAAATACCAGAATCACCAAACCCCAGATGATCCCTGCTGTCAAACCAAAAGCTTTAGGATTTAAAGGCATTTTCAGATCCTCCAAACTAATGATTGTCTTGTAACATATATATTTTGCATTCCACAAGGAATTTCCTCATCTCCTAAAGTTTCGTCATCTCCTGGAACTCAATTTTGCATGGGCTTTTATAATATCCAGTTTAGTCAAAATTCCCACAAGTTTTGTCGGGTCATTGCTATCCACAACAAGAAGCCTGCCAATATTCTTATCGAGAAGTTCAAGAAGAGCATCTTCAAGCGAATCTTCAGGTTCTGCCACTATCAGTTCCCTTGTCATCACATCTTTTACTGGAGTCGAGTCTGTTTTATCGAATGGTACTTTTTCCGCATCCTCGAAAGTTATTATACCGACCAGTTTTTTTTCATCTACAACAGGATAACCTATATATCCGTATTTATGGATTAAATCAAGTACACCCTGTACGCTTAATGAAGGGCTGATTGTGACTACATCCGTTGTCATTGCATCTTTTACCAGTGCGCTGTCAAGTATATCCACAGTTAGTTCACGCCTGTGGGCAGGCGATGATGCGCGGTTTTCTACTTGTTTTTCGTATATCGTCCATTTTCCGGCGAGCATGTAAGATATAGTCGAAGCAACCATCATTGGAGCAAGTAAATTATGGTTCCCAGCCATCTCGGAAACCATAATGATAGCTGCTATCGGCACCTTTGCAACACCTGCAAGCAGTGCGCCCATCCCTACAAGAGCATAAGAACCCGGCTGGGTTATTATACCCGGAAATACAAGAGCCATAAATTGTCCGAAAGCGCCCCCGATCATAGCCCCGATAACAAGGGAAGGGGCGAAAACACCGCCACTGCCGCCTGAACTGATTGTAAACGAAGTTGCGAGGATTTTCGCCAGGACAAGAACAATCATAAGGATTATCGACATCCTCACAATATCCCCGTTTATGGCTATCTGGGTCCAGCCATAACCGGTTCCTAAAACTTCCGGGAAAATTATCGCAATAATTCCAACTAAAAGCCCACCGATCGCAGGTTTAAAATGGGGCTTGATTTTCAAAGGTTTGAATACTTTATCACGTAACCCATAGAAAATTATTACGAACAATATCGCGGTCATAGCGCATAAAATTCCGAGAATCCCGTAAAATACAAGCTCTTTCGGGTCGGTGAAATTAAAGCTCGGCGTTGTAAAGATATGCCCCCATCCGAAAAAGGACGAGAAAATGGAATAGGCCACCGTGGATGAAATAAATGCAGGCACAAGTCCTTCGGTCTCCATATCACTTTTATAGAGAACCTCTATTGCAAAGATGGCACCACCGAGCGGTGCTTTAAATATACTGCCTATACCTGCCGCAGTACCGCAGATGACCATTATTCTCCGGTCTCTGTCACTCAGTTTCAGGAACGAGGCAAATGTTGAACCGAAGCCTGCGCCTATTTGGGCTATAGGACCTTCTCGTCCTGCGCTACCACCTGAGCCGATAGTTATAATCGATGAAATGGCTTTAATTATTGGGACTCTTTTCCTGATAAAACCCCTCTTATTATTGTAAGCATCAATAACGGCATCAGTGCCATGCCCTTCTGCCTCGGGTGCATAAGTATAGATGATAATTCCTGCAAGTAATCCTCCGGCTGCCGGCAATAAGAAGAGTACCCATCTAATACTGGTCGCAGGATGTCCGAATAATTGAGGTTCTCCTCCAGGTACTGGTGGATAGTAGCCGCCTATCCCGCCAACGACGTAATTGGAAAATGCGCTTAATCCCAAATAAAATAAGATGGCTCCAAAACCTGCAACTATACCTATTACAATACTGAACAGTGTCCATCTTTGAACCTCTCGAAGATTAAGTTCTTTTAGAATTTCATTGAGTTTCAAGTTATATTCATCTTCTTCGGAGTGCTAATAAAACTTATTGTACTTTAAATTTAGTAAATTCTCTGGGTGATATGCTTGATTTTGTATTATTAGCGCCTTATTCTCAACGTTAGATATTTAACTTATATTGATAATGAAATATCGTGAATCCCAGAAAGATGCAGAATATAGTTCCAATTTTGATGTCGATACTGGGGATTTATGTGTTATCTTTGGGTATAGTATCAGTGGTACTTGGCAGAACGTCATTTGAAAATATACCTTTGTTCCAGCTTCACGCCGGCGGAACAGCTTCGGTTATCATTGGCGTATTTATGGTCCTCCTTGGAAGTGGATTGAAAGAAAGGACCAGAATAAGCTGGTATGTTGCAATATTCTTGATATTGACATCCATACTCTCCATACTTGTCAGAATCCGGGGATTCAGCCTGATTTACTTCGATACAATCGGAATAAGTGTGAATATTTTGATGTTATCATTACTGTTAAGATACCGGAAAGAGTATATTTTTCCTTCAAGAATAAATTATTTGCCGATAGAAGGAAAACTGGCGCTGGCAGCAATATCGGTATCAGCGGTTTATGGAGTCACTGGAACGCTTTTGCTGGGAAATCAATTCGCACCACCCATACATGATTTCTATACGGCAGTCTATTATACATTTGTAATATTGACAACACTGGGTATAGGAGATATTTTACCGGTGACTGATACATCGAGGCTGTTTACCGTGTCTGTTGCGGTGTTGGGCATCGCCTCGTTCCTGGGAGCTATAACAACATTTATAGGGCCGGTGTTGCAGCAGAGAATGAGTAAAATGGTGAATGTTATGGAAAGTATGGAATTTACAGGGTTTGGAGATCATTCCATTGTATGTGGATATACTCCAATATGTTATGATTTTTTAAAAAATATGAAATCTATGAATGTGCCGATAGTTGTAGTTGTCAGGGATATGGAACTAGCAACTGCTTTGAAAAATGAAGGGTATATAGTATACCGGGAACATGCAGATAACATAGAAGTATTGCGAAAAGTAGGGTTGAAGAAGGCGAAAAATGTCTATATCTGATCTCCGCAAGACGGATATAACCTGCTGGTAGCTTTATCAATCCAGAAGTTCTAAAAGCAGGATCATCTATAGTGCTAAGTTTCTTCCATTGTCAATTGTTGCAAAAATGCGGAGAAGTTAGAGGATTTCTGTGATGAAACAATCGACGTATCAAGAGTATTGAATGATTATATGTTCAAGTCTCTTTTGAAATAGCTTCGGCATTAACCTAATTTATTGTGGATTCTTAGTCGTTCTATTCGTTTATAGAAATAGATTTTTAAAAAGTCATTTATTACGAAAAATACCAGCGCCCATGCCCAGACAAGCCCAGCAAGCTGCCAGCCGAGAGGTTTCATGAAAACGCCATAGATAGCGATCAATGTGGCAGCTACCTGGGTTATCTCAGTCGTCCAGAACAGGAGACCGGCTGGAAATGGGCGAGACCAGAAATGGTGCTCTCCGGTACGCGTCAGGTAAATCGTAATATGACCTGCCACTGCAAGTTTCAAGAACATGAGGGTCTGGATTGTTGGCCTGTCGAGATGGAGAACCTGTTCGCTGAAATAGAATAGCATAAAACTTGAAACAACCCCGGCAACACCTAATACTGCAGCAATGGTCAACACTTTGTGCATTTCCCAGCTTGCAGGCCTGTTTAGGGGTTTTGTATTGTCATAGGCGATCATCATTATAGGCAGGTCATTCAACAGGGCAAGGATGACTATCATGACCGCAGTAAGTGGATAAAAGTTAAAAATGATAATGGACAGTGTAAGGAATAAGAGCACCCGTATGGTCTCTGCAATGCGATACGTGGCATAACTATTCATGCGCTGGAATATCTTGTGGCTTTCATTGATTGCATCTATTATGACCGAAAGCCCGGGTCTTGTGAGAACTATATCGGCTGCCGATTTGGCGGCATCGGTGGCGCCGGCAACTGCAATTCCCGCATCCGCCTTTTTGAGGGCAGGAGCATCGTTCACCCCATCCCCGGTCATGCCTACGATGTGCCCTTTCCCCTGGAGAAGTTCAACGATGCGGTACTTATGTTCAGGAAATACCTGGGCAAAACCATCAGCCTTTTCAACAATAAGCTGGGCTTCGCTATCAGGTTTATCCAGGAAGGCTGAAGCGGGTTCAATATCTATTCCCAGGTTTACCTGTGACGCTATCTGCCTGGCTATGGCGATATGGTCTCCCGTGACCATTTTCACATTAACACCGAGTGATTGCGCGGTTTTTATGACCCCGGCGGAATCCTCCCGGGGTGCATCATAAATGGCAATAAGTCCCGCATACATCCAATTCCCCTGCGCATCAGTCCCTGCCACGCCAAGCGAGCGATGTCCACTTGAAGCAAAAACGTTTATGAGTTCATTGACTTTCGAAGCTACCTCATCCTTATCGGAGACTAAAGAAAGGATAACCTGCGGCGCGCCTTTGGATACTTTGAACCTGGTTCCATCCACACCTTCAACCGTCGCTTCTGTACGTTTTGCCACAGGATCAAAGGGTTTGAAGGAGATGATTTTATAGGCTGGCGTCGCCTCATGCAATTTCAGTGTAATGGCCTTATTTATTATCGCATTATCGATAGGATCCTGGTCTTCCTCCCTGGATGCCATTGTGGCAAGGAGAAGCACATCGTATTCCTTGAATCTTCCAAAGGGTTTTACTTCTGCAACTGTAAGCTCATTCTTTGTGATAGTTCCGGTCTTATCCGCACATAAAATATCCATGCCAGCCAGTTCCTCTATTGCAACAAGCTTGCTGACGATAGCTTCCTTTTTAGCCAGGGCGATCGCACCGACAGCCATAGTTACTGATAAAATTGCAGGCAACGCCACAGGTATCGCAGCAATGGTTAATATCAAAATAAACTGGAGAGTTTCAAGTATGCTTTCATGCCTGTAAAGAGCCAGGACGAATACGATAGAAACGAGCACGAAATCAAGCTTGATGAGATAATCACCGATTTTAATGACCGCCTTCTGGAAATGACTTTTACCCTTTGCTTCCTCGACAAGCTTTGCAGTCCTTCCGAAAAACGTATTCATCCCTGTTGTGACGACCAGCGCATCCATCTCACCCTGCCTGATTATGGAGCCCGAATACCCGACATCCGAAATATGTTTTTCAACAGGCAGGGATTCACCTGTCAACGCAGATTCATCTACCAGCAGATAATCTCCCTGCATGAGTTTTATATCAGCAGGGATGATTTCCCCAAGACGCACTCGCACAATGTCCCCGGGAACAAGTTCACGGGCCGGGATCTGGATCCACTTGCCATCGCGCAGCACCCGCGCTTTCAGCGCCAGTTTCTGTTTCAGCAATTCAATGGCATTTTCCGCCTTATGCTCCTGCCAGAATCCCACTCCAGCATTCACTAAAAGCAGCGTGGTGATTATCACGAAATCTTCCCAGTGTTGGATAAATGCAGATAATATTGCTGCGATTTCGATCATCCAGGGAATTGGCCCCCAGAAATATCGCAGGAATTTGATAACTGGATTTATCTTCTTTTCAGAGATTTCGTTATAACCATATTGTATCAGTCGCCTTTCAGCTTCTTGTGCTGAGATGCCGCTTTTACTCGATGAGAGTGTCCTTTTCAAATCATCCAAAGAAGCTATTCTAGCCTCATCTGAATCAATAACATTCTGATTCATGCCTTAGAGGATACCTCTTTAAATGAACATGGCTCTGGTTTTTTTCTTCGTATTTGCCTGCGAATAAATGTGTATTCGATGTGATAATGGCATCAGCTCCATCGATAAACTTTGAGAGATGCTTGACCACAATTGGCCTGAAATTTCGTAGATAGATAACGAAAGTCAAGTTTACTGTAATTGAGAGATTTTTCGATTCTCAGTCCCATTTTATTTTTCAAGAACAAGTGCACCAACATATCCGCAGTCCTTGCATCTATACTGATAACCCAGTTCTCCTCCCAGGTAATATGTAACATTACTGGAATTGCATACGGGACATATCAAGACTTGCGTCGGATGACTTTTCCGTTCCTCTTCCTTTATAAGTTCTTCAATTTCTTCGACATCTGCATCATTTTCTTTTGAGTCATGAATTTTATACTACTCCTTGATGTTATACCTGAAGCTATAATATTGAAATTTATATTAAAAAAATCTATCCACAATTTCAACCGCCTGTGCAACGAGTTTTGCACAGTTTTCAAGATCTCCCATGCTCATTACGGATACGGGCGTATGGATGTATCTGGAAGGCGGGCTTATAACGCCCGAAGGTATCCCTTCGCGCGAAAGGTGAATCGCTGCTGCATCTGTTGTCCCGCCAATACCCACATCGAGCTGGTAGGGGATATTATTCGATTCTGC
>CABMHZ010000251.1 GCA_902386115.1 uncultured archaeon
AGATAGTGATTGAGGATACCACATCCATCGGCATGTCGGGGTTCCAGGAAGTGCTGCGCCGCGGAGCCGTTGACAGGATAATGCAGGAATCAAGGATCGGCAGGGAAGCAATTCTTATCGAGGAACTGATGAAAGAGATATCAATTGATGGCAAGGCTGCATACGGCATCGCGGAAGTGAGGAACGCACAGAGCCTTGGCGCTGTGGAGACGCTGCTGATCACGGATGAACTTCTGCGCAGCGAGCGTGAAACAGATTCAATTGACAGGTTCTTAAAAGATGTGGAGCATTCCCAGGGAAGGATAGTGGTGTTCAGCACGGAGTTTGAGCCAGGGAAGAAGCTTGAATCGCTGGGCGGCATCGCGGCGCTCCTGCGCTTTAAGGTGACAGCATGAGTTTAGGTGATGCCGCAACAGACCTGAGATACCTGCTTGACAGGGGCTATCCGCAGAAAAGCGCCGTTGGGTTCGTGTGCTCTCACTACCGGCTGGATGCAGAGGCGAGGTATCTTCTCTCAAGGACAGTTCTCGCGCATGAGGTGGCAAAAATGAGGCGCGCTAAATTTCTCCCGTGCTGTAAAATAGAAGGAAGCCACATCATTATTGACGGGTATAATGTTATTATCGGGATGGAGAATATCCTTCAGAAAAAAGCGTATCTCTGCGATGATGGGGTGATAAGGGATATCAAGGGAGCGTTCCGGAATTATAAGGTCTCACCTGACACTGAAACTGCGGTCGGGCTGATCTTTGGATTCTTAAAGGAAATGAAGCCCGGGAATGTCGTATTCCTCCTTGATTCACAGATAAGCAAAAGCGGCATGTTTGCCAGTAAGCTGCGGGAGATGATTTTGGCGGCAGGATTAAAGGGTGATGCGAGGACTTCAATGCATGTGGATTATGACCTGAAGCATTCAAATGATATTGTTGCATCAGGAGACGGCGTGATAATAGATGAGGCAGAGCGGGCGGTAAATTTCCTGAACTGTCTGGTGGAAAGGTTCAGGCATCTTGAAAAGGGCATTAATCCGCAAACCGGGATATAAGGGTCGGTATTCGAAACATTCATGTTCAATATCGACCTTTGGGTATCAAAATTCATCCGGAAATCAGATAAATATGGTAGAAATAAGACCATTCAGGGCTGTTATACTTAACCCGGAACTGGACATTGAAAAACTTGTATGTCCGGTGTACGATACCATAGATGCCGACCAGTACCGCAGATTCGCAAAGGAAGAGAACAACATCATCCATGCCACCTCACGGAGAAAGGACATGGACAGGGATGAATTCATCGGGCATGCAAAAAAGAACCTTGACAGGCTGGTCGATGCCGGGATACTGGTTGAGAGGGGACGACCTGCCTTTTACATATACGGGATAATGTACACTCTCCAGCCTGAGATCCTGACACAACTTCCGGAAAAAGCAAGGAAAAGCCAGTATTTCGCCTTCGGGCTCGTGTGCCTTGTGAAAGTGGAAGAGCTGTGTAAAGGGAGCATTGTGGGGCATGAGAACATATTTGAGATAAATACGAAAGAGAGGTACAGGCTGATGAAAGCCGCGATGATGAACTTCTCGCCCATTGCAGCAGAGTACAGCATGCCAGACCACGCTCTTAATAACCTCTTTGAAGAGTACCTGGGATTTAAGCGCCCGCATTTTGTGACCAATCCCGACAAACCGCCGCTTGTTGATGTTACATTGAATGCAAGCCGCCATATTCTATGGGAAGTTACGGATTATTATCTTATCAACGAGGTCATTAAAATGGTATCAGGGCTTAAGATCCTCATCCTTGACGGGCATCACAGGTACACAGCCTCGAACATGATGCGGGAAAAAGATGGTATCGAATATACGATGATGATGCTTATGGAAGGAGGTGACAGGGCGCTGCAATTGCTTCCGTGGCACAGGGCTGTGCGGAATTTTAGTGCAGAGAACATTACGAAGAGGATAAAGGAAAGATTTTCAATTGATTGGGAGGGCGCGGGGGGTGAAGAGTTCTACTCGCGTCTCAGGCAGCGCAGCAGTGAGTATGATGTAAAGCTTGGCATGTACGACGGGAAGAAATTCAGGATAATAAGAGCGGATGAGAATGATGTGAGGGAGCTTTCGCAAAAGCGGGGTGAGGTTGTGGGGCTTGACCTGATAGTCCTTCATGAGTGGATTATTAACCCTGTGATAAGAGGAAAGCCTGAGGAGGACGTGTCGTTCAATTCAAGTCCTGCCGAGGCGGTGGCGAGGGTGGACAGCGGGGAATTCGATGTTGCTTTTCTCCTGAATCCTTTTTCTATTAAGGACGTTGAAAGAAAGGCGTTCGTCGAGCGCAGGAATTTTCCCCAGAAGTCCACGCTTTTTCTGCCGAAGGTGGCTGAAGGGATCGTGATGAGGAAGATCACTTCTTTTCCTTGACAATCGTCTTCACGATCATGAATATCACAAGTGCAATGATTATGAAGTCTATGAGAACTCCGGCAAAGTCCCCAATCATGAACTTGATATTTCCAATAACCAGTGTCGCATTTCTCCAGTCGCCTCCGGGTATCAGGGCTCCGATAACCGGCATGATAAGATCAGTCACAAGCGCAGTGACAAGTTTGGTTACTGCCGCACCCATGACGAACGCTATGGCAAGCCCGATAACACCGTACTTGTTCAGGAAGTCCATGAACTCCTGCATAAAAGATTTCTTTTCTTCCGCCATTTACTATCTCCGGAAGAAAATTGTCATGATTGACATTTATAGTTAACTGCTGAAATATGGTTAACTTGAAATATAGAATCTCTTAAAATTAATCAAAATAAAAATGGATGTGAATTAAAATGAAGAAAAGAATTTTGATAGCGTTATTCGCGTTAACAATATTAATATCGTCAGCCTCAGCGATAACCCAGTTAAAAGAAACTATCAGGGAAATACCTTTAAATCAGTGGACTGAAACGACAAAGATCGAAGCCAATGAATATCTTGTTTATAAATTCCAGGGAACAGCCACCAATAACCTGGATGTAACCATAGAAGTATTCAGTGGAGATTCAATAGACATGCTCTTATTTAATTCTGAGAATTTTACTGAATACCAGTCTATGATGAAAAGTGGTAAACCAAAACCATATAATCCATATTCAACCGGAAAGGGGATGGATTTAAAATATATAAAATACTCTTTTGTTATTCCGGCAAACGATACATACTACATTGTCGAAGATAATACATACCTCCCTGATAACGGGGGGTTGCCTGGCGGAAGCGTTATAGTCCAGATGAAATTCAATATGACGAGATGCTTGGAATGCGAACAAGCTGCGCTTGAGATACAGAAAAAAACTGAAGAAGCGAACCGGATATCCGAAGCACAAAGAAAAACCCAGGAAGAAACGAATAAGAGTAAAGAACCCCAATCCACTCCCGGGTTCGAGTCATTTTCTTCATTGCTGGTTCTGGCAGCGGTTTGTGTATTTAGCCGAAAAAGATAGTAACAGCAGGTATTATCTGGCTCCAAAAATGCCTATGATAATACTTATATATTATGATGTATATATAGGGATTAGAGTGGAGGAAATTATATTATAAACATTACATTTAATGTTTAAGGAGGTGATATCTATGAGTGACGCGACCAATAAGGAAAAGGGGATTTCCGCCCTTCAGAAAGCACTGAAGGCAAAGAACGTGAATGTCGATGCGAAGGTTTTGAAAGAAGCCGTAGCAGAAGCACAT
>CABMHZ010000252.1 GCA_902386115.1 uncultured archaeon
ATGATTCTGCCGGGGTCGCTGTTTTTGATGGCAAAACCATAGAAATTTATAAAAATAAAGGCAAGATCTCAGACCTTGAGAAGAATATTCCCAGGATATCAGGTACGGTCGGAATAGGGCATACAAGATGGGCGACTCACGGAAAACCGGATAAAACAAATGCTCATCCCCATACTTCGGGAAATATCGCCGTTGTCCATAACGGGATCATTGAAAATTACCAGCAACTGAGGGATAAACTCACGCAGGGAGGATTTGTATTTTCTTCAGAAACAGATACGGAAGCGTTAGCACACCTCATAAACCTCCATTATAAAAAGGATCTCGCAGATGCAGTGATTTCAGCACTTTTTGAAGTCAGGGGATCTTATGCCATAGCCGTCATGTGCGGTAATGAACTCGTTGCAGCAAGAAAGGATAGCCCGCTTGTTATAGGGATCGGTGAAAAAGAGAACTTTATCGCTTCTGATATTTCAGCGATTTTAAAATACACAAGGAACATGATATTTTTAGATGATATGGAAATCGTTTCCATTACTCCTGATAGTATCTCCATTTTCGATCACGATAAAAGACCTGTTGAAAAAAAGGTAAATATCATAAACTGGGACATGGAAGCTGCGGAAAAATCCGGTTATGAGCATTTCATGCTGAAAGAGATCCATGAACAGCCACGGGCGCTTCATGAGACTCTTGCGGGAAGGATATCTGAACTGGAGGGCAATATTACCCTTGACGGCATGAACCTGGCACAGATCCAGATCAAAGAAATATCACGAATTACTATTATTGCCTGCGGGACTTCTTTTAATGCGGGACTGCTCGGGAAATACCTCTTTGAGCAGGTCGCACACATGCATGTTGATGTTGAGATCGCATCGGAATTCAGATATGCCAACTCTTCCCCCGGCTCCCTGGTTATTGTAATATCGCAATCAGGAGAGACTGCTGATACTCTTGCAGCCCTTCGCCAGGCGAAAACTTTCGGTTGCAGTACCCTGGCTATCACGAACATCATGGGAAGTACGATCACAAGAGAAGTCGACAATGTTATTTACACACGATCCGGACCTGAAATAGGAGTTGCAGCGACAAAGACTTTTATCTCCCAGCTTGGCGTCCTGTATCTTCTTGCACTTTATTTCGGCAGGGTCAAAGGAGAGATAAGTTCGGTTTACATAAAACGGATGCTCGTATCCATGAAACAGATACCCGCTTTGATAACGCGTATCCTTAATAATAAAGAGATTATAAAGAATATTGCCGGGACTTTCAAAACTTCAAATGACATTTTCTTCATCGGACGGACACTGAATTATCCTGTTGCGCTTGAAGGCGCCCTGAAACTAAAAGAAATTTCATACATCCATGCTGAAGGATATGCAGCGGGTGAACTGAAACACGGTCCGCTCGCACTGATAACAAAAAGCACACCTGTTGTTGCTATCGCGACAAAAGGAATGACCTATGAAAAAATGCTTAACAATATCAAGGAAGTAAAAGCAAGAGATGCCCCGGTCATTGCAATTGCTGAAGATAATGACAGCGAAATAGAAAAATATGTGGATGGAGTATTGCGCATTCCGCATACAGAGGAGCTATTATCTCCCATCCTGTCAACAGTGGTTTTGCAGTTGCTGTCGTATTATGCAGCAAAAGAGCGCAATTGCCCGATCGACCAGCCCAGGAATCTTGCAAAAAGCGTTACAGTGGAGTGATAATGTTCGGCTCTTCGGGAATAAGAGGTGTCGCAAACACGGAAATAACCCCTCAATTTGCACTTGATTTCGGGCTTGCAGTTGGCAGCATTTACCCCGAAGTCATGATAGGTCGTGACCCGAGGGTAAGCGGGCAGATGATAGAAAGTGCGGTGGTTTCGGGATTGCTTTCAGCAGGAAGCAAGGTTGTTAAAACAGGAATGGTCCCGACGCCCACTCTTGCTCTTGCCTCAAAAGAATATGGCTGCGGCATAATGATAACTGCGTCACATAACCCTGCCCGGTATATCGGGATGAAGGTATTTAAGAACGGCATGTCATTTACCACAAAAGAGCAGAAGGAAATTGAAGAGATTTTAAGGACTGAGAAATTCAGTTACGCCAGCTGGGAAAAAACAGGAAGTTTGAGTCAGACGGATAATGCACTGGAATGTCATTGTGAAGTTATTTTAAAAAATACCAGGAGGGCGGGTTTAAGAGTTGTGGCAGATTGCGGAAATGGCGCTGCATCTGTTATAACACCCTATGTGCTGAGGAAAATGGGATGTGAAGTAATAATGCTTAATTCCCAGCCAGACGGGACTTTCCCGGGAAGAGAACCTGAACCGGTTGAGGAAAATCTCAGTATGCTGAAAAGCACGGTCAGGGCAACAGGGGCAGATGTCGGGATCGCTCATGACGGGGATGCAGACAGGATGATGGCTGTGGACAACAAAGGGAGATTTGTCAACGGGGATAAAATGCTGGCATTTTTTGCGATGAGGGAAGCAAAAAAGGCTATTGCGATCCCGGTCGATAGCTCGCGGGTCATAGATGATCTGCTCGGGAAAATACATATTTCAAGAACAAAGGTCGGGGACGTATATGTTGCAGAGGAACTTAAGAAGATAGATGGAGAGTTCGGGGGTGAACCTTCAGGAGCATGGATCTTTCCGAAGATATCCTTATGCCCTGACGGCATCTATGCAGCAGCCCACCTTGTTGAGATAATATCGCAGGAAGGTGAATTCGGTGAACTTCTTGATACCATACCTGATTATCCAGTTAAACGTGGAGCTTTTCCATGCCAGGATAGAATAAAGGCTATGGCAAAAATATCTAAAAAACTTGAAGTGCTTGGCAAAGTCAATACTCTTGACGGCGTCAGGGTGGATACCGAAGACGGCTGGATACTTGTCCGTCCCAGCGGCACGGAGCCGAAAATAAGAATTACGGTCGAGTCAAAAAATAAGTGCGCAGAGCTGTTTGATATGGCTTCGGATATCGTAAAAGGTGGAATAAAATGAAAGCGGTGATACTTGCGGCGGGAAAAGGGACAAGGATGGGATCGCTGACAGAGGATATGCCCAAGGTGATGCTGCCCGTTGTGAACAAGCCGATTCTTGAGCATATCATTATTACCTTGAAAGAGGCAGGCATCATTGATTTCCTGATCGTCGTCGGCTATTGCAAAGAAAAGATAAAAGATTATTTCGGGGACGGCTCAGGTTTTGGTGTAAATATTGAATATATCTGGCAGAAAGATCAAAAGGGAACTGCTGATGCCATAGGCGCTGCAAGAAAATGGATAGGGAACAGGAATTTATATCGGACTGGCGATGAGCGTTTTCTGGTAACGAATGGTGATGTGCTTGCATCCGGGTATGATATTAAGAAACTCTGCAACACAAAGGGGGATTTGGTCCTGGCAGCCAGGAAGGTCGAAAATCCGGAAGAATATGGTATAATCTATGTTAAAGGACGCAGGATAGAAAAGATCATTGAAAAACCAAAAAAACCAGAAAATGACCTTGCCAATGCGGGTATTTATATTTTTAAACCTTCAATATTTGATGCTATCGATAATACAAAACCATCTCCAAGGGGTGAATACGAGATCACGGATTCCATACAGTTCCAGATAGATGCAGGAAAAGACGTAAGATATTCCCTGCTTGAAAAATGGCAGGACATTGGATTCCCCTGGCATTTGCTCGAAGCTAACGAATCGACAATGGGAGATGCAGGAATTTCGGATATCCGGGGTGAAATCGAGCCTTATGCAACGTTAAAAGGTGATGTTGCTGTCGGTGAAGGCACTATTATCAGGAATGGCGCATACATCACAGGACCTGTGATCATTGGAAATAACTGCGATATAGGACCTAATTGCTACATCAGACCATCTACAAGTATCGGGGATGGGGTAAAAATAGGGAATGGCGTGGAAGTCAAGAACAGCATTGTGATGAAAGGAACGCACATCGGACATTTAAGCTATGTCGGGGACAGCATTATCGGGGAAGATTGCAATTTTGGAGCAGGGACGAAAGTGGCAAACCTGAGGCATGACGGCAGGACTGTCCTGGTGAAACTCGGGGGAAAGAAATTCGATTCGCGGAGGAGAAAACTTGGAGTGATAATGGGAAATAATGTGCATACCGGTATCAACAGCATGATCAACGTGGGCGCTGTGGTGAAAAGCGGGGCAAATATCGCCCCCGGAGAATTCGTGAAATAACGGGATTTTTTTCAAACCAGGCTCAGATTTCCGGAGCAGGAGGGGGCATACTTTTGTGCTTATTAGCTTTTAACACGGCAGCCAGCCTGTCAACCTGCCCGGCGGAGTATATTTTTTTGACCTCTGGGATGTCTTTTTTCTCATCTTCAAGCATAGCGAGTATCTTATCCGCCACTTCATATGTAACGCCCAGTTCTCCCTCGTCGGTCTGCCCGGGCCATAGACCTGCTGTGGGTGTTTTTTCGATGATGCGCCCGGGTACGCCCATATGACGTGCAAGACCGCGTACCTGTGTCTTGTAAAGTCCCCCGATGGGTTCCATATCCACACCGCCGTCGCCGTATTTTGTGAAATACCCCAGGAGCAGTTCTGTCTTATTCCCGGTCCCTACGACCATGCCGTGCATGAGGTTAGCATGGTAATACAGGATGCACATACGGGTTCGCGCCTTGAGGTTCCCGCCAGCAAGCAAATTAGTTGTATCATAAACAGGGATGGCAGATGAAAACGAGCTTAAGACTTTTGAGATATCAATGACCTTATGTTCGATGCCAAGGAGCTTTGCAACCTCCATTGCATCGTCAATATCCTGTTTAGAAGTTATGCCTTTTTCAGGGAGAAGCAGCCCCATGACTTTGTCCGCGCCCAGCGCCTCGACCGAGAGGTATGCAGTGAGCGCTGAGTCTATACCGCCGCTCAAGCCGATGACGGCGCCGCTTGCCCCTGCTTCCTGTACCTTCACGCGGATGAATTCTGTGATCTTTTGTTTAATGCCGGGATAATTATTCATATTCTTCCTTTAGATAATGGAAATGTTCTCTTATTTAACTTTGGTTGGATCATTAATAACAACAAAGAGTTCAAATAACTTTTTCAAAATAATGCAGATGTAAAGCATTTAACCTAATGAAGATAATAAACGCATCCGGATGAAAAAATCAAATATTCTGATCCAGATAATTATCGGCATCGCAATTATCGTTTATATTTTAAATAAGCTAAATCCGGGCGATGTGGCTGCTGCATTGAAGAGTACAAACCCGTCATACTTCCTTCTTGCCTGCCTGTCGTATGTGCTTTTGAATGTCGTTCTTGCCTCCCGCCTGAATTATCTCCTTAAAAGAACAGGATACAGGTTCAGATTCACCGATGTGTTTTTTTCCCATATGGGCGGAATGATGGTAGGTGATATCACTCCCGGTCGGAGCGGATATTTCCTGACCCCTTCCTTTCTGAAAAAAAAGATGGGCAGCAAGGTAACTGACGGTATGGCATGCATCTTTGCGCCGCAGGGGATTGAGTTCATCCTTAAGGTGGGAGGGGCTGTTGCTGCCATTATTTATATTTCCACTTTTCCCGGTATCACCAACGACCTCATCCTTACAGCAGCGATAGGAGCGGCAATCCTCCTTGTCGTGGGTATTCTGATGCTGTTCATAGCCTTCCGTGACGAAAAAATAACATCAAAATTCCTGGGAAAGGTGCCTTTCTTCAAGAATTATGTCGAAAATCTTTCATCCTTCAAAGAACGGAATCTCGGTATAAAAGAGAACATGAATGCCATCCTTTTATTCACCATGACTGGATGGGTGTTTGCTGCGCTGCAATGGTATTTTCTGGGAAAAGCCCTCGGACTGCCACTTTCATATTTTGATTTTTTCCTGCTCCATCCGCTCCTTAGCATCCTGATGTTCGTTCCAATATCTCCGGCAGGTTTCGGATTGCTGGAAGGTGGCGCCATAATGGTATTTTCTCTATTCCTGCTCCCCGCCGAACCTGCGCTTGCTTTTATTTTACTTATGAGAGGAAGTATACTGTTCGTGGATCTGCTGGGTCTGAAAACTATTCTTGGTTCTCTGTGCGACCTGGAGGTTTAGGGTATGTCCAGTGACCTCTTGGGGTTGTCCATGCGATTATAATTTTATCCCCGGAACTATCCTCTTCGCCACTTCCCTGTACGCTGCAACAAGGTCGCCTTTATCGAACCTGAACACGTCCTTGTCAAGCGATTCTCCTGTCGTCATGTCCCAGAAACGGCAGGTGTCGCATGATATTTCATCAGCAAGGACGATCTTTCCTTTGCGCCTTCCGAACTCGAGCTTAAAGTCGGGAAGCAGCAGGTTCCTTTCTGCAAGGTATTCAATAAGTATGGAATTTATTTTCAGGGAAAGTTTCCTTATTTCAGCAAGTTCCGCTTTTGTCGCAAGTCCCATTGCAAGAGCCATGTCGTCATTTATCATCGGGTCGCCGAACTCATCGCTCTTGTAATCAAAAATAATTATCGGCGGGTCAAGTTTTTCACCGGTTTTGAAAGGATATTTTTTCGTGAGAGAGCCGGCTGCGATATTCCTGACTATGACCTCTATTTTAACGATCTCAACAGCATCCACTACCATTTCGGTATCAGAGAGCATACTATTAAAATGTGTCTTGATGCCGTTCTCCTCAAGCAGCTTGAACAGTGTCTGGGATATCCGGGCATTGTAGTATCCTTTTTTCGGCGCCTCGCTTTTCTTCTTCCCGTCAAAAGCGGTCAGGCTGTTCCTGAACTCCATGATTAACTTTTCCGGATCATCTGTCTTATATACTGTCTTAGCCTTTCCTGAATATAGCGCCTCTTGCTTAATCATGAATCCTCAAAGGTAGTTAAAAGGATATAAAATATATTATCATCGTAAACAACAAAATTTATCTACCCAAATAGTATATTAAAAGACGTGAAGATATGAAAAAAACTAACCTTTTTATAACATCAATTTTGTTGATAGCCCTGTTTACCATTCCTGTTTTTGGATTTCCCGGAATGGGCAGGAACACTTCAGGAACAACAACCGGGAACATTACCCAGACCGGTCAAATCATCGACCTTGCAAATGCTACACAATCAGACCAGAACATCGAAATAAGCTCGCATCTTATCGAAGTGGATCCCAATCTGTATGGATTGCAGAATAAATTGTTTGTGCGTGAAACAATATTGTTCAGGAACAAGGGGACTAAAATTTTCTCCGGCGCCTTAAAGACATGGGTTCCTGAGGGGCCTGGGGATTTAAAAGTCATGAAAGCACAAATGGTGGCTCAGACCGGAGGTCAGCCTGTTCTACCGGTCCTGAATGGCAATATCATTAGCTGGCAGGATTATATTGATGTAAATAGTGTTGTGATGTATGTCCTTGAATATAATATTTCAGTCCAACCCACAGGTTCTATAACAAAATCCGAATTTTATTCAAAAAAACTATTATCTCCAACTTTAATAAATTATAAATATGTACCGAGCCCAGGCTACCCTGCATTTTTATTAAAGGTATCCAAATCCAGTGATAGTTCTATCACATTAACGGATGAAAATCAGAACAAAATTACTTCCCAAGACTTTACCGACCAAAGTGACTCGATCTTATACAGGTTTTCTGATGTCCGGTTCAAAGAGATCAACATTGAGATATCAAAATCGCCTGTTGACCTTTCAAAGATAGCGATTTATTTGATCATCGGTATTCTGATAATACTTGTCCTTGCATACCCGGTCATCAGGAAGAAAAGCCCAAAGCTCATGGAGATCGAAGAGAAAATAAGGAATTCCCTTAAGAAAGAACCCGGAAGCCGGGAAAAGAAGAAAAGTGATAAAGAAGTCGCGTCAGAAGACAGTGAAGCGGACGAGCTGGAAGAAGAATCAGCTTCCGAAGCCGAAAACATCTCAGGAAGGGCAAATGATGAACTTGAGACCGAGAAGAATGAACTGGGTTCAAAGCTCGATAAGCTTGAAAAAGATTATGCATCAGGTAACCTGATAGATGAGGAATATGAAGAATTGAGGAATTCATATCGGCAAAAGCTAAAAAATATTAACAAAAGGTAGAGCGATCCTGAAGCTCTATCTTATCATTTTTAAGAAGTAATGATGTATCCTCGGATCATCCGTAAGTTCAG
>CABMHZ010000253.1 GCA_902386115.1 uncultured archaeon
CCTCGTCCGCGCCCACTGCAAAACCCCGTCCGTGTTCCCCTGCCCGCGCCGCTTCGATGGCTGCATTCAGGGCGAGGAGGTTTGTCTGGTCTGCTATGTTTGTTATCACGCCAATTATATCCCCAATTTTTTGGGATTTTCCATCCAGCTCTTTAATTACAGATGCCGAGCTGTCAACAGTCGCCCTGATTTCAGATATCTTACCTGAAACATCGCTTGAAAGTTTGCCCACTTCCTGGGCTGTTTTGTTGGCTTCGGTCGCATTTTCAGCCGCCTTCTGGGCATTTGTCGCAACCTGCTGCACGCTTTCAGACATTTCTTTCATTGCCCTGCTTATCTCAGTCATCTTTGAAGACTGCTGGCTAACCCCGGTGGCAATATCCTGCGTTGTTGTGGATATCTGGTCTGTTGAGGCTTTCATCTCTTCACTGGAAGCTGAAAGTTCCTGCGCAGTTGAAGATACTTTCATGGAAGAGTTCTGCACCTTGCCCAGGACGACCTTTAAGTTCTCTGTCATGGCCTGGACGGATGCAAATAGCTGCCCGATCTCATCTTTAGATGTACTTTTCACCTTGACTGTCAGGTCGCCCTCTGCTACTTTATTTGAGATACGTAATAAAGCCCTGAATGGTTTTGTGATGTAGCGCGAGGTATACAATCCGATAAACATGCCCGATGCAACTGCCACTACCGATATTATTATCACGGTTGTTTTTGCTGTGGAACCTGCTCTATCAGTTTGAGCCAGTTTAGCGGTCTTATCCGCATCAGCATCGGCCATCAATCCATCTACCACTACCTCAATCTTATTTGAAGAATCAGAGATACCTATCTCGTCGGATGCAATCTGCGCATTTATATCTACTATTTTATCAAAGCCCGCAGTATATACAAGGAGCCTGGAGTTAATGTCATTTTTAATATTTTGCGGTAGATTACTGGCGGCAAGATCATTTTGAAGTTTTTTCGCATTATCATGCAGTTGCTTCTGGTACGATACGTCGCCCCGCAGGAGATAATCCTTTTCATTTCGCCTCAATTCCAGCATATCGGCCAGCAGGAGATTATCATCCTGTTTCCTGATGTCGTCTTCGACAGAATGGACCGCGGTCCGCAGTTCACCCTGGAGCCCCGAATTTTCATCAAGGCCCTTTGCCTTATAAAGCTGAACTACCCCGATGAACTGCGTGTCAAATTCTCCGGTCGACTGTATCACTTTATCTGCCATATCTTTCCTTTCCGCCGGAACATCCAATTTTTTTATTTCCTCAGCATTGTTCCTGGCTTCGGCAGTTGCCTGTGTTACATTATCAGCATATGCTAAATCACGGGATGCATAAAACCCGTTCATGTAGTTCTTTGCATCTGATACTTTTACATCGATTTCCATTGCCTTTTCTTTAAGTGCGACTTCGTTTCCCAAAAGAGATTTTGAGTTGCTGTCAATAGAGCCGAGCGTTATTACGCTTATCACAGATACTATTAACAATAATATACTGACCAGCAAGAATCCGCCTAATATCTTCTTGCTCAAAGAAATGTCTTTTAGACTTACCATATTATCTCCTGTTCTTCGTTCTGTCACACAATGATAATTTTGTTATAGTAATAAAAAAGGAGTTACACAATATAAAAATGGATTTGTGAAAAACGTGTGAACTAAAACAATTTTGAAACGATCGTATCGAATGATTTCGGGTCAAGAAGCATAATCAACCGTCCTGTCCTGTTTTTCCCGAGCGCAAGATCGGTTGCAAGGACAAATTCCACTTTTCCCCTGATCTCTTTCATGACCGAATCCGCGATTTTTACCGATCCCCCGTTTTCGAAATGTGGAGTCTCTAATAATATGGGAACACCTACGTATTCGGATACTGCGCTGACGTACTGGCCTCCAAAAATATTAGCAGTCTCTTTCAGGGTAGAGATAGCATCCTCATTGAACTCCTTGCATAGCGCATCCGGAGGATTGCAGAGAAGTTCGTTTGCAATTTCAATCCCTGCCTCACTTGAGAGATATAATTGCATTTTCCCGCTCATCTCTCCGGCAGGCCCATTTCCGTGAAGTTTCACTTCAACAAGCACGATTGAGGATCCGAGGTTAACTATTTCATCATGCATCTGATCGACAGGAAGTGTTCGCATCTGGGTTCCGCCCGGGGTACTTTCCTGGCCTGACAACTGATTGACCGCAGTCGCTGCGTGCTCTATCCCGGACAATCCTATATCACTTAATAACCTGACAGCCGAATCCACATTTTCCGGTGTTTTTTCCGGTGATTTCTTATCGGCTGCAGGTTCAACAGTTTTCGGTGTTAAGGGGCCAGGCGGCGATACCTGTACCGGGACTTGTTCGGATTTTACTTCCTTCACTTCCGATGCTACTGGCTTCGATGGATATTCCTGCGGAGCTATACTTGCATCCTGTGGAATTTTGGGTTGGGTTTTTTTCTTCTTCGAAACTTTTATCTTTTCGCTTTTTACTTCAGGTTTTATTCCCGCTTTTTCATCATCAACTTTCACCGGTTCCGGGGCCTGTTCAATATTCGGGATTATTTTGACTTCATCTTCCCGGTTGTTGCCTGGTATTTTCCGGTTTTCCCTTCTTGACATCTGTAACCAGATGGAATTTTTCCTGGATTCGATATCCGTATTCGCAGCATACCTGAATAAAACATCAATAGAAACCTGTCCCCGAAAATCGTTTTTCACTCCCATGACTAACTTTCTTATATTTTTTCCCGGATTGGTTACGTCAACCGTATCTTTAATCAGCACATCTTTTGAAATAATCTCTGCTGTATTATTATCATATTCTTTTGATTCGCCTCCGGTTTCAAGGTAGTTGATATCAAATCCCGGGAGAATGCCCAAAGTAACAAGGGGAATAACAACACGCTCAGATGGATTTTCCTCAAGCTTGTACTCCAACGTATCTTCAGGATCATTTCCTGTTTTATTTCCTGTTTCCTCAGCGAGCATCGATTCGGCCTTCATGGCCACATGCATATATGAAATCGCATGTATCCCCCCTATCCTGCCCAGCGACCATGCTGCGTGGATCTGTACGTTCCGGTTTGGGTCGTATAAGAGATCAATAAGCGGAAGTACTGATTCTGCATCTCCTATTTCACCGAGCGACCACGCGGCATTTGTACGAACCATAACGTCATCGTTCTTGAGTGATCCTATCAATGGCTTCACGGCCAGTCCGGATTTCAATTCCCCGAGTATAAATGCAGCTTTTCTTTTCTCGTCCACATCTCCCACATTTAGTACGCCGATCAAGCCCTCAACGTCCCCGCGTTTTTTCAATTCTGTAAAATCAGTATGGTTTGAAGGCAATTCGTTACCTCTTTATGTTAATTCCATTGGCTGCATTATTCCGATTCAGGACGGTTCTGTATGTATTAATTCACACTGATATAAATGAGTGTGTGAAAATAAGCGCAACTGAAAGTTTTAAATAGTATCATAATGATTATTATGATAATAACTATTAAACAATAACAATAAGTACCGCTATGAAAGGTGGCAAGAATGTTACGAAAGAATGTTTCAATAAGTGATACGCATTTGAGATTGCTTGACCCGTTGCTGAAAAAGCATCACGGCAACCTGTCAGCAGCAATGCGCGACATTATAGATTTCACAGGCTTCGTCACTGAAAATATGGGGAGTCTTGAAACTGCAAAAGACCTGTTAAAGGAGAAAAATCATGCAAAAGAAGCGACATTACACCGAATATACGGTGTTACAATACCCCTTACGATGTTCCAGTGGCTGCTGGCAAACAGGAACCGCTGTCTTCCCTCATTGAACGACGCTGCCCAACTCTTTGCAACACATAATGTCGATATCTACGACGTCAACAATTTGAATAAAAACCTCAACGAAGAACTGGCATTGCTTAACTGGCCTGTAACAGTGACAGTAAGCAGCGAAGACGCTCAGTTAGCTATCCAGGTAACAGGTATGGATCGTGAGATCAATAAATTCAGCGTCATGATAATAGCGATGTTCTTTGCGAACAATAAAAATCCCCAGAAGATAAGCAAATTATTGCTGTATCCTGCCTCCATCTATATGCAGGTTTCAAAAGCCTCCGGCCATGAAGAGGCAATGCTTTCAATTTATGAAAAGTTCTCTGAAGACACTGAGAAAATCTCGGGGCTGAATGAGCTGATAAGCATACACGGCATCGACCCATGCATACTAAAAAGCGGCGAGTAGGTATTGTATAATATTCCAGGGTCCGTAATAATAAAAACATTATCTGTGAATGTTGTGAAACATATCCCACTCATACTCATATTTATGTGATAACTAACGGAACGGCTAATGACCACATTAAGTTCCATCCTGATTGTCAACAGCGAACCGGATTTAGCAGCACTGTATGCTGAAATGTTGTCGATGGATACCGAGAAGTACATAATAAATATGGCACATACGGGAAAAGAATGTCTATTGACACTGAACAGATACATTCCGGATTTAATACTGCTCGACATCGAACTTCCTGACATGGACGGATGGGACCTGGTTGAAGAAATAAAAAAATCGGGAGTAGATATCCCTGTGATCGTTATCGCTTCAAAACCACCTGAGGCAGGAGATTTTTCGCATCTGGTCATGGTCTCGGATTACCTGATGAAACCTGTAACCATCGATTGTCTTGATATGGCAGTGATTGATGCCCTGAAAGTCCCGCGCATCCTGAATAACTGCATCGAGACCATAGGAAAATATGCATGTAAAGAAGAAACACGCAGCCTCCTGGAAAGAAACATAGGATTAATGAAACAAAGCATTGCGGACAGGAAACTTTTCGTTCTTATGAGACAGGTGTATCCTGATAAAAAAATTATTAATGATAATGAAACAAGGCTTTTACTTGATGATTTGAAGAAAAGAATTGAAACGGCGCATTATGAACTGGAAACTTTCAAAATCCAGGGATGTTTATTACATGGTTAACATGAAAATATCATGAAAGAGGAGGAAAAATGCCAGGCAAAATATTAATTGTGGATGATGCGGCATTCATGCGAATGATGCTGAAAAAGATACTTGCATCCACGGGAAAAGAGGTTGTGGAAGCAGTTGACGGATCCGACGGCGTATCCAAGTATAAGGAGCATAAACCGGATCTTGTACTTCTGGATATAGTAATGCCAAATATTGACGGTATCGAGTGCCTGAAACAAATACTGGCCTTGGACAAGAATGCCAGGGTAGTGATGTGTAGTTCGATAGGCCAGCAGGCGATCGTAAATGATGCGATCAAGATCGGTGCAAGAGATTTTATCGTAAAACCTTTCGAAGCTGCAAAAGTGCTGGAAGCTGCCCAGAAGAATCTGCAATAAGGTCAGGAATGCCAAGAATAAAAGTCCTTGTTGTGGATGATTCTGCGTTGATGCGCAAAGTAATCTCAGATATGCTTGCATCATCGCCGGATATAGAGGTAATCGCACGGGCGATTAACGGGAAGGACGCAATAGAGAAAGTAACCAGGCTCAAACCTGATGTCGTAACCATGGACCTGGAAATGCCTGTTATTGACGGCCTTCATGCGCTTGGTTACATAATGAGCGAATGCCCGACCCCGGTAATTATTTTAAGCGCAGAAAATTCCTCGGACAAAACGATAACGGCATTCCAGTACGGGGCTGTAGATTTCCTCCCGAAGCCTTCCGGCAATATCAGTCTTAACCTGGCCAGTATCAAAGACGAATTGATAAAGAAAGTAAAGGCAGCCGCTGAAGTAAAGATCACCAGGCTTGGTTTTATGGAGGAAGAAATCAAGGAAGTGAAAGCAAAGCCTGTTATAAGAACCGGTGATAAGAAAATTGTGATTATCGGCACGTCCACGGGCGGCCCAAGAGCATTGCAGCAGGTCATACCATTACTTCCTCCGACCCTTGGTGCTGCCGTGCTTGTTGTACAGCACATGCCTTCAGGATTCACAAAATCACTGGCC
>CABMHZ010000254.1 GCA_902386115.1 uncultured archaeon
CATTACCAGGAATGGTATGAGCAGGTCAAGATTGGGCTCTGAAACCCAGGCGCGAGTGAGCAGGAATATCAGGATTATGCTGCAAGCGCTCCGTGTCATTTCCTCTGGCGAATTGGACCGCGGATGCAGGAAGATGTAGCCTGAAACTACAAGAGGTATCCATACGAACCCGAGGACATACAGGGAATCAGGGATATGGTATGTGCCGTACAGGACTTCCATGAAACCAAAGATGGATAAACCTCCTGCAACCGTTTCGTGAGCATCCCAATTTCCCAATACAGTCCCGGGATTCCAGTTTAACAGGTAGAACGGCACTACTGTCAGGACAAGAATCGATGCCAGGGAGATTATGATATATTTTGCGCCACTTTTCATCGACCCGCGGGCTGTGTATATGATAGGAAGGAGAAGCAGCGGCAGAGCAACAGGTTTCAGGGAAATAGCAAGCGCAAGAAGGACAGCAGACCTGCCGGTCTTTTTGAGATACAGGTAATGGAACGATATTATCACAAGGAAAGCAACGATCACGTCGATCTGGCCCCAGGCAGTGGAGGTGATCAGAATAAATGGATTAAATAGCATAAGAATCCACGCTTTTCTGGCTTTTATCCGATCGATCTTCAGATCTTGAATCAGCATATTTCTTACAGCATATGCAAGGAAAATGTTTCCCGCTATTATAGGGAGTTTGATCGCGAAGTTATAAAATAACAGGTCAGGGATGATTTTATAGGAAAGCAGATAGATGAGCCCAAGGATCATTGCCCACGGAGGAGGATACCCAAAGCCCTGAGTTATTCCCTGGAATATCGCGTGATTGAAAATGCTGCCAAGGTAGTGCTGTTCATAGGGATTCAACCCCACGGCAACAAGATACCCTGTTCCCATTGATATTCTCATGTCATAGAAGTGACCCAGGAAAAAGGCGAGGGGAATCTGTATCATCAGGCTCAGAAGTAAGGCAAATTTGTCTTGCTCAAGCAATGATCCAATCCTGCGCCTGATGGTTTCTGCGTACACGTTACATCTCTTTCCTGCTCTGTGATATACTTTAAGCATCTGACAAATATTTATGAGTTCGTATATATTCCGATTGTCATTTAATCCGGATGCCATCGGGCATTTAGAAGCTTCTATAGCATGGTTCTTAAATTTACATAATTTTTTGCAGTCATTTAAGCAATTTTCGGACAGGATAACAGGATTGCCAGGATAAAATATACAAAATCCAGTTCATCCTGTTAATCCTGTCAGATTTTTAGTTTTTTACTGTTATTTATGAACTTAACTATAAATATTCATAGTTTTAATAACTATTATAAGTTGATATATATGAACGACATAACTACCATCCCGATAACAAAAGAAGTCAGAGAGATGTTAAAATCATACGGCTTAAAGGGTGAAACCTATGATAACATCCTGCGCCGCATAATGAAGCAGGTAGATATTGAAGATTTCATGGAATGGCAGTACAAACGCCTTCAAGAGAAAGATAAATTTGTCTCCCTGGATGAAATTTGATGGGTTATAACATCAGGGTTCATCCAGATGCTGTTATATACTTTCTCCACCAAGACTTAATCATGGCAACAAAATTAACACCTATGAAGGTGAAACGCTTACCTCTTGAGAAAAATGCCAGAACAGCAATTTTCCTCATAGTTATTGTTAATCTGGCAATGTGGCTGAGCGCCGTATATTACAATCCTGAAGTGTCTGGCACCGGACTTTTTTTACTTCCTGCGATTTACACCACAATCATGGCGTTTTTCTTACTGGTACTTTATTTTAGGTACACATTTCTTGAGAACTATCCATACCTGCTAAGTTTACCATCATTCATATACAGACTCGCTATTGAGAAAAATGTGGAAGTGCACGGCGAGATCATAAATAAAGTTTTTACTGTCTGGTGCATCGCAGCGCTTTACCTTTCTGTTATATGGGCAGGAGTGGTTTATTTCGTATTCTCGCATAACGGCAAAAGTTCTCTGGCTGGCCTGCTGGTGTCATTTATCTTAATTATGATTGCACTAACTGTCATAACTGTGTTTGCTCTTTATAGAAGCATTTACAGAAGTTTCGTTGCACGATAATATCATAGAAGGCATATTTTTTCCTAATCCAATGCTGTTACAATCCTATAGGTGTGAGGGCGCTCACGTCTTGGCTAATATACAATAATTGACCGTTGATATCGGGAGATGGATTTTAAAATAGTAGTATAAAATTCGATATGTTCAGCTTCCGTTTTGAATCAAGCATTAATCAGATATGTATATATGTATTTTACAATTCTTTCTTGGATTATCATCGCAAATATCTAAGAAGAGTTTCGTTTTCATATTTCTTATTATTATGTTGCTACTTTCCGTTAGATCTTTGCTGAGGATCGGGGAGGAACTTGGGAAGGCGGCGAAGTTTGTGGGGTGATGAGATAAAGATATCAAAGTCACAGATATTCAGGATTTATGCCGATACTAATCGAAATCGTTGTAAATAACTATAAATCAGTGGAATAGTTAACTGGAAAATGATATTGTCCTAGGTAGCATAATTATGAATACTTATAAATGCTACATGATATAATTAAAACCGTAAAGAAAAAATAGGGTGAACCCCATTCAAGATAAAGTGAAGAAATATCTCAAGGCGACAGAAGGTGCGGATTGTAATGTAGTGAATCCCGATGGACACTAATACACAGGAACTAAGGTAGTTATGAAAATTACAAAGTTGAATTTGATAAATTTTAGGGACGCACGTGATCTTTCACTGGAGTTAGATCCGAAACTTAACGTCTTTTTTGGCGTGAACGGCTCTGGAAAATCAACTGTTCTGGATGCAATTGCGATCATGCTTTCATGGGTAGTTAGCAGAATTGGCCGTTCAGAGGCAACGGGTAGACAAATCATGGAAAGTGATATTACCAATGATAAGTCCACTTCATCTATTCAGTTATTCTGTGAAGCAGATAGCAGACCGATAGAGTGGAGATTGTCGAAAAACCGAAAAGGATACGCAACTTCAGAAGACAAGAGTTACCTGCATGACCTGACTAACTATACCAAAGGAATTCAGACAAAGATATCTGAAACATCGGAAAGAGTTAACTTGCCTCTATTTGTGTATTACCCAGTGAATCGTGCTGTGCTTGATATTCCATTCCGAATACGAGGACAGCATAAGTTTGACCTGCTCACAGCTTATAATGAGGCGTTGACCAGCAGTGCAAATTTCAGGACTTTTTTTGAGTGGTTCAGAGAAAGAGAGGACCTTGAAAATGAAAGGTTTAGGGAGTATCATAATGAACCCATTGAATCGATTGATAAGCAGTTCACAGACCTACAGTTGAAAACGGTTCGAATTGCATTAAATATTTTTTTGCCGGATTTTTCAAATCTCACCGTTCGAAGAAGCCCTTTGCGAATGGAGGTTGAGAAAAACGGCAAACGTTTAACAGTGAATCAGCTTTCTGGGGGGGAAAAAAGCTTAATCGCAATGATTGGAGACTTAGCAAGACGAATGGCAATTGCAAACCCTGCCTCGACAGAACCACTTCTGGGTTCAGGCATTGTTCTCATAGATGAAATTGACCTGCACCTGCATCCGAAATGGCAACGGATGATCGTAATTAACTTATTGAAAGTTTTTCCCAATTGCCAATTCATCATATCTACCCATTCACCGCATGTCATCACCAATATACAGCCGGAGAGTTTGTTTGATCTCAAGCAAACTGATTTAGGTATTGTGGCGGTAAAGCCAAACGAGTCATATGGAAAAAATGTGGATCGGATACTTGAAGACCTTATGGGTCTGGAAACAACAAGACCGGACGAAGTGGATTCAGATCTCGGCAGAATTTTTTCAAATATCGATGCTGGAAGACTGGACGATGCAAAAAAAATGATTGCTGAATTGAAGCATAAAATTGGAGCTGATCCTGATTTGGTGAAGGCAGAAGTCCTCATCAAACGCAGGGAGCTGATTGACAAATGAAGCATATTGTCAAAGATAAGAATACTCCGAAATTTGATAGATGGATGGTTGAAAATGTAAATTGTCAGCCAACATACGGAGGCGTGCAGGGTGAAACAAAAAAGGATTTAAAAAATTCCCTAATGAAGGAACAGGGTTATATTTGCTGCTACTGTGAGCGTCGTTTGACCAATGATGATTCACATATTGAGCATTTTACTCCTCAAAGCAACCCAGGTGTCGATGGTTTAGATTACACAAACATGCTCTGTTCCTGCCAAGACAAATTGAAGCAAGGAGAGCCTCGACATTGTGGTAATTTAAAGGACAACTGGTTTGATGGCGAGCTTCTTGTTTCGCCGTTAGATCCTGAATGTGAAAGACGTTTTATCTATACAGCAGACGGCAAAATCCACCCTGCCATAATATCCGATGATGCAGCGATAACGACAATTCAGAGACTTGGGTTAAATATTCCTAAACTGAATGCCCTTCGCGAGAAAGCAATCGAGCCATTTTTGGATGAAATGGATGAACAGGAATTGTCTCGATTTGTGGTAGGTTTCCTCATAAGAAACTCGGATGGAATGTTCGGAGAATTCTGGACGACTATCGATTACATATTTGGGGAATGAGGAATGCTAACAGTGATTTAGATTGGAAGTTTTTAAAAGAATTTCATTTTTTAACTGAGCATAAGGATATCCATCCAAGTCACAAACCCCGCATTTGAAGGATAATAATAATAAAGTGTTTCTAAAACTGATATTTCTTAGATATTGTATCCAGACCAAACTACCAACATTATTTGAAACGGTCAACCATTCATCGGTTTTAGTTTTTGCTCGAAACTTCCGTAATTTCAACCGTTTAAGTGAAATCCTTGGTACCCTGTCTGAA
>CABMHZ010000255.1 GCA_902386115.1 uncultured archaeon
AGTTCAAGAACAGACAACGGCACTTCCCCTTTTGATATCCCGCGCGCCCTGAATTCACGGAATGTCTGGACTATCACGGGATGCTTCAACCCGGCTTCAGTCATCAATTTATCTTCTGCGAAAATGTTTTTTGGGGCGCCTGTCCTTATGACCCTGCCTTTATTGAGGATATAAACCCTGTCAGCCCATGACGCCGCAAGGTCGGAATCATGTGTGGATATAATGATGGTTTTTCCTTCATCATTCAGTTCATCAAGAAGTTCTATAGTTCCCGTAACTCCTGAGGCATCAAGACCTGCTGTCGGCTCATCAAGCACAAGTACATCCGGTTCCATTGCTACGACACCTGCGATAGCCACTCTTTTTTTCTGCCCCCCGCTAAGATTTGCCGGGTTTTTTCGTGCAAGTTCTTCGATATCGAACCTGTGCATGATTTTGAGCACTCTTTCATTTACTGCCTGAGGCTTTAGTCCCAGGTTTTTCGGTCCGAAGGCGATATCTTCAAAAACCGTTGGTCCGAACAACTGGCTGTCAGGTGCCTGGAATACAAGACCCACGCGTTTCCTTATCGAATCTAAGTTGTCTTTCCGGATATCCTCCCCGAACACTTTTATCTCGCCGTCGGTGGATTTTATGAGCCCGTTAAAATGGTAGAACAATGTGCTCTTTCCGCTCCCGTTCGGACCAAGCACCGCAACCCTTTCACCGCTGTTTGCTTCAAAATCAACTCCTGTAAGAGCCTTAGTCCCATCAGGATAGGTGTGCACAAGTCCCAGAGTTTTTATCGCATGCACGGTCATATGAACCTGTCCAGGAAAACAATACCAATTAACCCTGAAACCAGTAGAATGACCGGAACCATGTCGCTCCAGCGCATTGGAGAGGTCTCCTGTGAGCGCAGTTCAGGCTTCCAACCTCGCGATAGCATGGCTCTGTAAACGTCTTCGCTCCTGGTAAAGGCGCGCGTGATGAGTAAACCGCATATAATTGCATTATCCTGCATCTTTTTCAGGAAGCTTCCGGAAATGCCAAGTCGTGATCTCTGAGCCATCCTGAGCTTTTTCCCCTCATTTGAAAAAGTCTTTATGTAGCGGCTCATGAACGAAGATATCTCAAGGATGGTGGACGGAAACCTTAGCCAGCGAAGGCTTCCAAGTATCTCGCTTTCTGAAGTTGAAAGCATAAGAATAATTAGAACCGAGGATGAGGCGAATATCCTTGTAAAGATCAGGAGACCATATTCAAGCCCGGAAGACCTGACAGGGAGCTCCTTCGTTCCTGTGAACTGAGAAAAAACCTGGACTGCAAGGATGAACACAGCCATTGCCAGCGGAAAGATCATGTATTTGCTGTAGTCATGGAAAACCTTGAATTTATACGCAATGATGATGCAGAGAATGGATATTGCTGCCGGGAAATACCAGTGTTCCATCAAAGTCACTGTGATTATCAGGAGGAACGCAAGTATGAGCCTGATTCTTGGCTCTATGATTTTTCTTCGTTCTCCTTCCTGAGTCCTGTGTTCACTGATGTATCTTCCCATGATCAATGAAATAAAAAAGAAAAACGTTATCACAAGCCCGTTAAGGGGGTCGCGGGTGAGCCATTCGGGCATCATTTTTTCCTCCACGAGTTCCAGAAATATCCAGTGGCAAGACCGCCTGTTATGCCTACGAGAGCAAAACCTAAAGGTTCGCCAAAGCGCGCCATCAGCTTTACTCCTATGCCATCAGGAACAGCACCCGGCGCCGCACCTGCTTCCACGGTTCCGTCAACGCCTGCCATATTCCCGCCTCCCATGTAACCGATATATGCGCTTGCTGCTATTACCCCTGCTATCAAAAACATCAGCAAAAGCGCGGTCTTTGTAAACCTGTCAAAACTTTGACTCGTGTCGATTACCTCAGATTTCGTCTGGCTTATGTATTTTATGGCGTATCCCGTAAATGCGAATTCCGCAAGTGCGAGAGGCAACTGGGTCGGAATAAAACCTATGGAATAAAGTTTCCAGTAGTACATCGCGTTGCCGGGATTAAGCGAGAGAGCAAGTTCAAGCGCGGTTGTAAGGTAGGTCAGGATGCTTCCGATAAAACCTGCCATCCCGGCTGAGAACCAGAGTGGAGAGATATTCCTGAGAAGCCTGTAAACAAGATAACCTGAGAATGCCCCGACTATTCCCATTGAGAACGTGTTCGCCCCGATAGTCGTTAAGCCTCCGTGCCCTACGAACGCCTGGAAAAAAAGGGCGATCGAGCTTACCACAACAGTCGCAAATGGTCCAATGACAATTGCCGCAAGAGGCGTTCCGACAGGATGAGAGGAGGAACCGGTCACTGGCACGGGAATGTGCCATACAGAGATGACAAATACAACGGCGCCGATGAGGGATATGCGGGGAAGGGACGACCGGGCTTCTAACATGCGTTTATTCAGGCGGCGAAGCCCCAGCGCTCTGAAAACCGCCGATAGAACCAACCAGAAAATTACCCACTGCGGCTCAAGAATTCCGTCAGAGATGTGCAATGTGCTTCCTCCTAATCAAGTAAACTTGATTTCAGTAAAGTTTACTTGATATAAAAAGATGCTGGTTTGGATAGCGTTAATGTCCAGCGAAATCCCGCAGTTCGTCTATGAACCTGCCAACCCAATTCACCGCAAAGTTCGCAAATGGATTAAAAAATAGCATCCCACAGTATTTAAGTATCAAAAAGCTATCTTGGAATTATGAAAATGAACGCCGCAATAAAAGCAGAGCTTATCTCTATCGGAGCCGTGGACATTGACCCGTCGCTGCTGGGAAGGCTCACCATTCCTACGGCGGGACCTGGCGCAGGCGGCAAAGCATTTTTCTTCAGGTCGGGAAAGCACAGGGTAAGGCTCGTAGTGGATGAGGGCTCGCCCCTGCAGGCTGTCAGGGAAAACGGCGATATCGTGATACTGAAGGGCGGGAAGGAGCTTGTGCGGGGAACTATAGAGGAAGAGCTTATCCACTGTCCCGAACAGGCGTACATTACCATGAGCGAGCGCTGCATTTACGACTGCAAGTTCTGTCCCGTCCCGAAGCTCAAAGGCAAGGTCAAATCCACAGAAGAGCTGCTGGCGCTCGTGGAAGAAGCGCATCGCCTGGGCAGCATGAAAGGCATCTCGATAACATCAGGTGTTGAGGTATCGCCGGAAAAAGAAGTTGAGAGGGCGGCAGACCTTGTCAGGAAATTAAAGAAATACAATGTCCCCATCGGCGTCTCGGTCTATCCGACAAGGGACTCTTCGCGCATATTGAAAGAAGCGGGAGCAAGCGAGATAAAATACAACGTAGAGACCATGGACAGGGAGCTTTATGACAGATATTGCAAGAAACCGCCCCTTGATTTCACACTTACCTGCCTGAAAGACGCAGTAAAGATATTCGGAAAGAACCGGGTGTACACGAATTTCATCGTCGGGCTGGGGGAGACTG
>CABMHZ010000256.1 GCA_902386115.1 uncultured archaeon
ACACTACAAACTAAATAACCCTTTCTTCTTGATTTTTGCGTAATTATAAGAATGGGATGAAGGGTAATTAATAAAAAGTTAAATAATATATTTAAATAGTTCCAAGTCTAACTTGACGCCATGGTGTTTTAATGATGCACATAACATCCACCCCCTTCAGTCACCAAACCCTGGACTTAAGGTCACAAGGCATGTGTCTACTGATTTTGAAAAATTCCCTTGTAACCTCTCCTTTCTGTCCCTATCCCTTCCCCCAATCTCACACCCCCACATCCATCTCCTCATCCGCCCTCACTTCCGGCACGTTGTGCTTCTCCTCATACTTCCTCTGCGCCGCCCACAGCGCAGGCGCATCCTTGCTCCTCCCCTTCACATCGCTCGTAAGCCTCTTCCTTATCCTCACCAGAGTCGGCGTATTTATCCCCACTCCTGAGATTATCGCCTGCCCTTTCGCAAGCGAAGGAAGCTCTGCTATCAGATCCCTGCTCGCCGACTCGATGCTCTGGGCTATCTGCTGCTGGTCTGTCGGGTTAATTATCCGCATAGTTATCTGGGTCATGCATTGCGAGAGCGAGTCGGCATCCAGCTTGCTCGGTCGCTGGGAGACAAGGCATACCCCGATGCCGAATTTCCTGCCTTCTGAGAGTATCGTTTTCAGGATGCTCTTTGACTTAGCCTCACCGCCATGGGGCGCGAACCTGTGCGCCTCCTCTATAACCACGAACACGGGGTAGGGAAGGAACTTGTCAACGTGGGATTCGTTGTAACGGTTGTTCTCAGTGCCCTCGCGCGCGTCAAAAAGCCGCCGAAGCATCACAGATGCTATTAGCTGCTGGAACGTCTCCTCGATACCTGACACATCCATGATAGTAAGCTGTCCGACTTTGAAATAATCAGCAAGCGGGATGGTCTGGAAATCATCGAATATCGAGCCGTACAGCTTCCCGAACCTCCACTTGATGCCTTCGATAGTGGATTCGTTCGTTGGATCATGAAGCGCCTCAATCTCCATCTTGAGTTCGTTGCGGGTGAATTTTTTCTTACTGTTATTCTTGAGGCTGTGATACGCTGACCTGAAGAGCGTTTTCATCTTATCCGACATCGTGCCGTCGTCCATTATGCTGATAAAATCGCTTACCAGAAGATCGCTGATGCGTATTTTTATGGCATCAGGCTTAACCGTCCTGACCTTCGGGCGATACGTTGCAGTTATGAAATCCGGCATATTCTGGACTTCAGCCAGGGATGAGTATTCGCCGTGCGGGTCAAATATAAGCACGGGCGCCGTGTTGTACGGTTTCAGGAGTTCTTCGACAAGAACGCCCACGGTATATGATTTTCCCGCGCCGGTTGATGCGATAACAGATACATGCTGGCTAACGATATCACGGACAGACAGGATGATACCGGTATCCGCTCCAAGGACATTTCCCAGGAATGCTGAACCAGCCGCGCCTTTCCTGATCTTGCTAATGTCTCTCAGGACTTCATCACCGGCGCGCTCTATTTTCACACCACTGGCGGGATTTGTCCTCGGGTTAACGAACTCTCCTAATGCTTCGTCAAAAAATCCAATTACTGAAGCTGCATAGGAATAATATTTGAAATCATCCGGGTCAAGACCATAGAATTTCGATACCTCATCCGCGTCAAGCTCCATATCCATCAGGAACTCCTGCGGGTACAGGTTAAGTGGTTCCGCATGTTTTACCCTGCACAGTATCTTATTCCCTGAATCGTTATAGCAAACGAACATCCCCGCAGGCAGGCGCTCGCATGAGATGAAAGTAAATCCTTCTTCATCCGAATTATTTACAGTTCCGAGCATTTAATCCCTCGATATATGTTTTTTTACGATCTTCATCATCGCGGCGCATTCGGGGATTTGCGATTCTACCTGTTCTGCCATTCCCATAAGGAGCTTTTTATCAAGTGAATCCCTGCAGGCATATAAATACGCGGCGCTTGGTTTGCCGTCCTTTATATGGAAATTCCTGAATTCATCCGGACTTAAAAGTTCGAGTTTATCCCTGATATCAGGCGGGGAATCGATAATATATTTCACGCTTCCGTTGCTGATAATTCCCAACCCGTGAACAACGTAATAGCTGTTCCTGAAATCTTCATTAAAAGGTGCATACTTAGGCTGCTTATCCGGCTCAATATAAGGTATAAGCTCCTCCCGTATTGTGTGCGTGATGTTCTTTATTACACCCACTATGATCTCATCAGCTTTTTCTATCTTCACCATTCTGCCGATGCGCTCTTTCTGTGCATCAGGCGGTATTTTTACCAGATACGTATCTGCATCCTCTACCCTGATTATGTCTCCTATTACCATCGTGTCACCTGTTCATCATTTTATGAAAATGTTTTGCGCTCTTATTGATCATGATACCGTGCGCTTTGCAGAAATTGTCAAGCATGCCGTAAAACAGGTCATGCTCATTCATCTTTATCACCACAGCTTCATGCGCCCGCATAAGGATATCGGGATAATTGCTGCGGATAACGCATTCTGCCCGGATAATATCAGCGATCTTATCGACCTTGCCATCTTCATGCATCCATGCTGGAAATTCAACGCGCGCAGGAAAACCATTGCTCACCCTCATATAGAAAAACGCTATCCTGTTCTTGTATTCTCCATAGTTGTCCAATACGGATCGTGCTTCTCCGCCTCTCCTGTCATCCCTGTCGCAGAGGAAAGCCGCAGTCCTATCTCCCCATAAGATGTGCGAGAAAAGATGCGTGTCAGACAGCTTGCCTTTCTTCAGCCCGAAAAGGAAATGCATCATTAATGTTATATCTCTCGGCGAGGTGGTGGTGTCAATGAACCCTATAAGGGGAGTACGCGTGCTTTCCGAGGCTTCAAGCAGTTTCGTTATGGCTTTTATGTATATCTCCCTGATGTTCCTGTTAAGTACATTAATGTGGGACAATATGAGCGCGCCGTCCAGCATGATGAATGGCTTATCATTCTCTTTCATAAGCCGAATGATGCTGTTGCACTCCAGGGCAAAGCGGCGCGCATCGATGTATTCGCTGCCGAAGGAGTAAACGCTCGCATCCTCGAATTCATCGGGAGTGATAATCTCAGCCTCAATATTCTCTTTATAATCGCTATCATTTGTATGCCTGTTCAGGATCTGCGAGGTCTGAATGACAGCAAGAGGTATCTCGTAGTTCTTATCCGAATATATCTGGCTGCCGTCCACTGCTCCAACGGCGACGCCGGAGAGAACGGAATCAACCCATTCGATCGCATCATGCCTGTTTTTCCAGTTGAATGGAAAGGAACGAATGAGCTTTCCAGGCTCAAGGAGTTTTGCGCCGCTATAAGCATTAAGGCGCTCGTTCATGGAAAGGTCGATGACATCCAGTTTCTTAAGTTCAGTCCTGTACTCCTCTGAACGTGTTTTACGCTCTGCATCATACAATTTTATGGCTGAAAGCCTTGCGTCGAACTGGTCAGATATGCTTTTCAGGTCGAGCATGATACAACCCTGCTTTCGCCGTCTGTCTTTTCGATCTTTATTACGTTTGCGTATTTCTCGTTGAAAGTATCATCATGCGATATAACGAATATCTGTTTGAAACCCCTGATGTTCATTATCTCCTGCGAGAGTTTCTCCCTCCTTATCTCATCCATGTTCTGTGTGGGCTCGTCCAGGAATATGAAATCGCAGCTTGAAAGGGCTTTCAAAAGCGCAAGGCGCACAGCAAGCGCCGCGCTCATGCGTTCCCCGCCGCTCAACTGCCTGAACGATTTTATTTCACCTGCTGATTCGATCTCAATATCATAATCATTTTGCCATTTAAGCCCGCAGGTAAAGTCATCCATAATCTCTGAGTAAATATTGCCTGCATCCTGGCTTATCTCCCCGATAAATTCATTAACAATATACTCTGAAGAGTTCTTGATGGTATCCCGGATAAAATTCGAGAACGATAGGAATTGCTTCTCGTTTTCCAGCTTTTTCTCAACGTCATTTATTTTCAAGAGTTCAGATTCCATGACAGCAATTTCACGTGAGAGTTTTTCAATGCTCCTGGTCTTCCCTTTGATCGCTTCTGCTTTACTGCTCAGTATTTTTCCGAGTTCTTCAAGCTGAGAGATCGTCTCATTAAGGATCGGCTCGTCAAATTCTGATAAAAGCGTCTCATGCTTCTGGATATACCCGCTCAAATTAGAGTTCATCGACGATATTATCCTCTCAAGTTTCCTGCATTCTTCTGCATATTCACTTACTTTCAAAGCAAGCGGAAGAGCCTGCAAATATTTATTATGTTCAGGTTCAAGCTTATCTATCTTATCCTGCATGATGACTATTTTTTCATCAAGCCCATCGAATATTAATGATTTAGTAGCAAGCATTTCCCGCTCGCTTCCCTTCAAATCAATGGAGCCGGGAACGTTTTCAAGGCTTTTCAGTTCCTTAAGGTTTTTTTCTTCAACTCCGTTCAGTTTTCCGAATTCCTTGTCCGGTGAATTAAGCGCTTTGAGGTCTGCTTTCTTGGAATTCAGGCATATCGTAAAGGACTTCCTCTCTTCTTCGCTTCCGGTCAGAACTCCCACTTTAAGCGCTGGATATGATAATCCGAGTTTTTCAAGTTTCGCCCTGCACGAAATAACATTCTTTGAAATATCCCTGTAAGCGCCAAGATCTTTCTTCTTGGATTCAATGATAGCAGCCATATCATCGCGCTTTTTCCTGGGATTTTCAAGTTTTGAGAGGGATTTTGATATGAGGTCGAGTTGAGTCTTTATTTCGTTCAGCATTCCTGTGTGCATATTTATCTCATCATCGAAATACCCGGCAAAGTCGTTGACCGATGTGCATTTGATCCCGTTAAAAACCGGACATGCGCCTTGTGTTCCTGCAAGTTTCATGTTCTTCCTGGTCTTTTCAAGCATGGATTTTACCGATGCCTGGCGCTGTAGCAATTCCTGCTGTCTATTTTCGAATTCAGTTTGCTGCCCGATAAGAGGGATAAGAGGAGTGACGCTCTTTTCAAGCTCCTGGATTTCTGAATTGAGTAAATTAGCGCGCTGTTCCTTTTCAACCGCCTGTTTCAGATCAAAACCAAGATGAATTAGTGAGTCCAGCAGGGATAAGAGATCCTGGATTTCATCCTCCAGGGCTTTTTGTTTCTCCACCGCCGGGATTAACTGTTTCTTCAGCTCTTCGAGTTCCTTGTTCTCGGATGAAAGTTTTGGTATGCGCTCAAGCTTTTCAGACAGAATTCTTATATCAGAATCGAGCCGGGCTATATCCTCTTTTAACCTGTCCCTCTTCCTGCGGTCTTTGTCCAATTCTTTAATAGCGGCGCTCTCTTTTTTAAATAATTCTTCAGCCGGGAGCTGCTCATTTACGATTTTTTGGGCAGATTCAGCGCGAAAGAGGTCTGATTTTGCCCTATCAAGCTGTTTTGTGGTACCATCAAGACGTATGCGTTCATTTACGATCTGTGATGAAAGGGCATCCAGTTGAGCTTTTTTTCCAGCCTGTTCTTCTTTTTTGGTGGTTAGGGATTTAATTTTTATATTTATTTCTTTGATCTCGGTTCTCAGTTCATCGCTCTCTTTTTGAAGTCTTTCTTTATCTTTTTTTAGTTCAGGGTATTTCTCCGTGCGGGTGCGAAGGGGTATCAGTTCCCTGTCCATTGAATCTATGGTCTTTTCAATAGCAGTTATGACGTCCCGTAAATTAGTGTATGCAGTCTTATATTCCTCCACTCTCAGGATATTATCAAATATCTTTTTTCTTGGTTCAGGGTTCAGCAGGAATGCTGTCGTGAATGTGCCCTGGGGTACGCCTACGGCATTTTCAAATATCGACGGCATATCCTCTGGGGACCTGACATTGTTCAGGAGGTTGGACGCGATCCATGCCGTTACATCCTTTTTTCCTTTTATCTCGCTGACAGGTGTTTTGATATAATAATCGCTGCCGCCAAGTTTCCTGTAAATGGTATATTCTATCTCATCCTTCCCTTCCACAGTTACGGCGACGAAACCTGATTTTTCGCAGTGCCTGCGGAAATCCTCTATCTTTTTATATGGTTGATAATCGAATAACGCATACCCGATGGATTCAAGGATGGTGCTTTTCCCATGCCCGTTCTGACCACAGATGCCGTTGATGCCTTCAAGGAATTCGATAGTCTCATGATGGTATGATTTTACGTTCTTAAGTTCAACGGATTTGATGAGCATCTACGCATCCTCCATGCGTGACAGGAGCGTTTTCTGGATTTTTTGTTCTGGAACTTTCACAGAATCCGTTGGCTTGCTTTCCTGTGAAGTTTTCATTTTTTCATAACACCATCTAAGTTCTTTGCGGATATCATTTTCTTCAACTCCTGCCGCAGCTTTCCTTTTGACCTCTATCATGGATTTCACTATCTCTTCAACATTGTCCCTGTACCTTCCGTCAAGTTTTACACGGTCTGAAAAGACCCGCATCTCTATCTGCTCACGCGTCAATCCGCGCACGTCCCCATCAGTGAGTGTATATTGCGAACTGCTGTTCAGTATCTTGACATCGTTCCAGAGGGGTTTGAATTTCTCCGTGATCATGGCTTTTATCCGGTCTAAGCTTATTTCAGATTTCGGGAAGTTCATGGTGCCGTAGAGCAAGAGTTCTATCAGCGGGTCTGACGGCGCGGATGGCTCTCTGTCAAGTCTTCCGCCTATATCAGAATACAATTCATCAGGTGTGTTAATGCTGCTTATGTCAAGTTTTATGCGCCTTACAGGACGGGTTATTGGAGTTATCAGCTTTGCGCCGCTGTCCCTTATGTGATAGAATCCTTTTGGCAGACCAGACTCGTTCATGGCGATCATTTCAACGCTTCCGGGATTGAATATCCAGCCGTCCAGTTCGTACTGCATGTGGTAATGCCCGAGAGCAAGATAATTAACAGCTTCTTTCAGGGGCAAAAGAGAATTGTAATGTATCTCGCCCGGAGCCTCCTGCCGCATCTGTCCTGCCATGCCGAAGTGCATCATCAGGATTGTGTATTTTTTCCCCTGCGCCGCAGTTATTTGTTTTATCTCTTCTCCAATTTGTGGTATCACGGAAAGGGTGCTTGAGCCGAGGTATCTCACTCCGAAGATGCGGACTCTGTCCAGCTCCACGAAGTCACCCATTAGCTTTGCGCCATTTGCTTCTTTCAGCCTTATGAGTCTCAGAAGCCCCTGTGAGTTGAGTATCTCAAGCCAGCTTTTGCCGTCCTGGTGAAATGCGAGGTCGTGGTTCCCTTCGATGGCAAAGACCTGGGTAGAGGGGCTTTTCGCTTTGAGTTCCGCGAGCACCTTGTACGCCTGCTCATACGTTGGCGCGTTGATGTTGCGCTTGTGGAAGAGGTCGCCGGAAATGAGGATGAACTCTGCTTTGTGGTCGATGGCATAGTGAATTACTGTCTGGAAGGAGCGGGCGTAGTCCTTGAATCGCTCGATGAGACCGTATTGCGCATAGCCGAGATGGAAGTCGGCGGCGTGAATGAAGTTCATGGAGTGTTAATTGGTGGTCTTGGTTAAAAATGGTTGTGGGAGCGGTGTGAAAATAATCATGAATCTACCAGATTCATAGATAAATATGAAAAATACATGTTGCCGTATTGGCGTATAAAAATATGAATGTGAGAGTGGAAAAGGCTTGAGGTAAAAAAAATACCTGGAAGAAGAACTGATAATCTCGATTCAGAATGGATCGCTGAACTCTGTTTGAATGGCAGATTAAACAATCTTTTAGCCCGTCCAGTTGAATAAGAGAACTCGAGATAGATTTTTCGATCAAAGTATTGTCTCAGGAAAGATAATTATCAAGGGATAAGATGCCTTCGATCGCCTGTTTATCAATCGCTGCTTCGGTGAGAATGCTTTCTCTCACATGGATGGTGGCGTTGCAGCGAAGTGCAATGGCGATACAGTCGCTGGGTCTTGCATCAATTTCGAACTGTCTTCCATCCATGGAGACGCACATCCTGGCGAAATAAACGCCGTCGTTGAGTTCGTCTATAAGTATATCATCTATTTGCGAGCACGTTTTCTCAAGCAGTGAGATAAAAAGGTCATGGGTCATAGGTCTTGGCGGTATCTCGTGATTTATCGCTGCGTTTATCGAAATAGCCTCAGATAATCCGATATAAATAGGCATGATCCGCTTGGTTTCGTCCTCAAGCAGTACAAGAGGGATCGGACCATTGTTTTTTTCAAGGAGATATACCCCTTTTATTGAAACTTTTAAAATCGTTCCGTTCATTGTGGTTACTATTAATAAGCGGGGTAATAAGTTTTCCTGTGGTTTAACAGTACTTCCGAATACCCTGACTTCCGAACGACATATTAATTTTAGTCATTGATACAATAAATCAACCACAAAATATAATTATGATATTATCCCATCTATAAATATAGAGGGGATAATAAAATGA
>CABMHZ010000257.1 GCA_902386115.1 uncultured archaeon
ATTCTTACTTTTACCTCAAAAATGATTAACTTCTTGATAATTGTCGATTGTGGTGAGAGATTTGTTACCAGATTATCTGCTTTTTCTCGGAAAAAATTAACATATCACTGGATTTTAGGATTGTGCCACTTGATTTATTAATTATATTCATGAAGAATCTCATATATTTTAACTTTTTTCAAGAATCCAAAAAATTGTCGCTTTGGCTCCAATAAAACGCTCAGTGAATTCAGGTCTTAAATTAAATAACCATTGTAACCATTTCGGTTCAAATCTCAGTTCTTTTTTTATAATTTTGAATCTGGCGCGGCTATAATATTTAAAGGAAGATTTTTCTGTAAAGTAATCCATAGTCATTATAGTGAAAAAACGTTTGTGCGTTGGATCCATAAACGCCCCCAGTGATCTGGCATGTGGAACTTCAATTATAGCTCTTCCCCCTATCTTTAATACACGATGCAATTCTTCAAGTGGTTTTACTGTATCACTCATATGCTCAAGAACATTGTTCGCAACAATTTTGTCGATACAACCATCTTTAAAAGGAATTGATTGCTCAATGTCGCATATTATGTCAACATCGCCAGTTCTGACTTTATCCGGCCCTATAGCGTCTTTTGTTTTACTGTTGCCGCAGCCGATATCTATTATTAACATGTTATGTATTTTATTATTTTTTATTTTGTCTTTTAATCAATCCAATATTATACAATTTCAAATCGTTCAGGCTGTGTTCAGTGCAAAATTCATCAAAAGCATCATTCCACAAAATATCGTGGGATGTAATTAATCCGTATTCACTCAAATATTTCAGACCCCATTCGAATTCATAAAGCATATGATCATAGGTATGAAGTGAATCATGAAAGAATATGTCAACCGGTGCTTTTATCTCATCAATGATCTGTGGCAGAAGAGCTTTACTATCCCCTAAATATAGATGCCAGTTCTCTTTTAATTCATCCGGTACAACCTCACCTACTTTTTTTGGATCACGGTCTGGCAGGTCCACGCTGTATAGAACACCAACGGAATTAGCCTTCATCGCCATTAGAATATACATACTTGATATACCGCTTTGCACTCCGGTTTCTATGACAACCTTTGGTTTTGTGCTCCTGACAGCAGCATATAGAATAATACCCAATGGATCAATGTCTTTCCATTTGTAGTGAGCCTTTTCAAACATTCTATCATTTATAAGCTTATTCTCCTTTGCTTCTCTGACATAATCCAATACTTTTTTATCGTCAAGGAAAGCTGACAATTTATACGGAAAAACCAATCTTATCCAGGCTCGGTACAAAACGTTATTTTTGATGTCCATATTTATAACATCCTTATTGATTTTTTAACTTGAGTCATCTTTATATCTATCCTTTATTTTAGTAAAATCACCTTAAATTATCATATTCCGCCTTTATCTTAAGAGCTATCTTCTCAGGATCAAAAACCTCTACTGCTCGCGGTCTGGCTGATTTCTGGTATTTCTCTCTGAGTGCATCATCGATAACTAATCTCTTGATCTCCCTGTATATCGATAGCGGGTCATTGGGCTGAATAAGAATCCCTGCATCTCCAACAACCTCGGGAATTGAACCGCTTTCACCTGCAATAACCGGTTTACCGCATGCCAGAGCCTCGGCAAATACCATACCGAACTGTTCTTGCCAGTTTCTCACCGGGATACTCGGGAGTAAAAAGATATCAGCAATATTATGTATCATAGGGATATCATTGTATGGAAAAGTTCCTGCCATCTTCACGGTTTCTGTAAGACCCAGTTTATTGATCAGTTTCCTCATGGTTTTCTCCTCTTTTCCTGACCCGATAAAAACAAATTTTATGGATTTTTCTCTCAATTCAGGATCCAATAATATTCTTTTTGCGGCATATATTATATCAAAGAATCCTTTATCCCATACCAGCCTGCCTATGGAGAGTATGATGAAATCATCTTTTGAAAGGTTTAATTTTTTAAGGTATTCCTCGTTTTTCCTTTCCGGCTTGAATGTATCAAGGTTAATCCCTACCGGGATCAGGGAAATTTTCTTTTCAGGAACGCCTTCATATATCAGGGCTTCTTTAGCTTTTTCTGTAACTGCAATAAAAAGGTCTGCGTTATCTCTTACTTTTTTCTTTATGTAGCTTCTCATATTTGGATATTCACAGAAAAAAGGAATATTTTCCCAGCAGCTAACTACAACCTTTGTTCCGTATTTCTCTTTTGCTTTTATTGCCTGGTATGAATAGCCATTATAAGTCTCTGCCGTGTGTACGATATCATAAGATTTTAATTCATCTACCAGACCAATCATTGCTTCACGATACCCCAATAATCGAAGCGGATAGTCCATCAGCTTACTTAGAGGGCAGCCAATCACACACTCCAATGCTCTCAATTCTTTTTTAGGGAGATCGATTATGGAGACATCAGCAAAATGGTTATTTGTGTAATAAGCAGTGATGTCAAAATATTTTTTTAATGGCTCATAACTCTGCATTTCAAATTTGTTTAATGAAAGTCCTCGAATGATGGCAATTCTTGTCAATATATCTCCTATGTTTATTTCCAGGATAATAGAAACTTTATATACCTAAGTACCTCTTTTTATAATCTTTTTTAAGATTTTTAAATCATCTTCAGTAAATCCTTTTATCATTAGCAACACACCGATATAAATAAATGCCGCAATTCCTATTATCATAAAAATGTTTGCTTCCCTGAGATACAAAACAAATATACTCATCACCAGAACCGCGATTACTGGTTTATTCACTATTTTATGGATCGAACTTATATGCTGGTATTTGGACACGAAATAATAATAAAGAACAAACAAAGATGCTTCTGTGATCACTGTAGCAATACTTGCACCAATAAGACTATATTTTGGGATTAGGAGTATGTTCAGAGCCACATTTATCACCGCCCCACATGCAGTAGTCTTGGTAACGAACATTTGTCTGTCCGTTGAATTCAGGAATGTCATCAGTACAAGACTCATAGACATGAAAAGGAGAGCCCATATCAATATCTGAAGTGTACTGATGGATTCGCTGAATTGCGCTCCATAGAGAAAATATATAATGTTTTCAGCTATCAGGGTTGTGCCCACAACTATAGGTAATGTAAATATAAACAGGTAGCGCATAGATTCCTTAAATGCCATAGTGAGATCATTCCCTGAAGTTTTTGCGAGCCTTGAGAATACAGGGAACATAGCAGCCATAAAATAAGACAAAAATGGAATAAGTGCACCTAAAAGATTATATGCTGCGTTGTACCAACCAACTACTGCATCGCCTTTCATCATGGATAATAATATTGTATTAATATAAAAATAAATTGAGGCAAATATACCCGTTAACAGGAATGGAGAACCGGTTTTTATAAGATATTTACAAAAATTATAATCGATATCAAATATTGGTTTTGTAAATTTTTTATATGTAAAAAAGGCACTAAGGAAAAGACTGAAGATATTTGAAATCAAAAATATCAACACAAGAGTGATTAAGCCATAACCCAAAAACAAAGTAGCAAGCCCTGCTCCTATAAATATCAGCCTCCCGACTATAGTTATTATGGCAGGATATTCCATCTCCTCGTATGCAATGAATATGGATTGAAAAGAACCTGCCATTGAGCCCAATATCAAAGAAAATCCAACAATATAAACTACTATTGCTGTATCAAATGGATAACCCATAACCGTAATTGTGGACAATATCGAACCTAAAACTATTACCCCCAGAACCGATTTTATTATAAGAATATTGCCGAGATATTTACCTGCCTGCATCTTATTTCGTGCAATATCGCGAATTATCAATGTGCTTAAACCAATATCCGCAAAGATTAAAAAGAAATTCGAAAAAGCGAAAGCAAAGGAATACTTGCCAAAATCGACATCGCCCAAATACCTTGCAATATATACCACAAGTAATAGTGATAATACTTTATTTATAAGATCGGAAATAGTTAATATCAGGACATTCTTTGCAACTCTACGTGTTGTATTCATTGGAATATCCTTTTAAATCCTTGAGTTACAATTATAATTTAAATAAGAAAAAAGTCCCTCTCTCCATCCAGGAAGTGTAATCCCTAACTTAGCAGCTTTTTCATTTTTTAAAGCAGAGAACAACGGTCTTTTCATATTACCTGTTCTGCCTTTACGGTCAACAGGAACAACTTCAACATCTATATCTAATATTCTAAAGATCTCTTTCGTAAATTCGTACCATGTGCAATAACCCTCATTTACCATATGAAATATTCCAGATCTTTTTGCCGGATGCTCTATCAGTTGCAAAACACCTCTGCTCAAATCTCCTGCATATGTCGGGCTTACAGTTTGATCATTGCTGATTTCAATAACGGTCTTTTTTTTGGATTCTTTAATTCTATTATCAACAAAATTTCCACCTTTGGAAGATGCCCCTTCTAATCCATATAATCCGCATGTCCTGATTATAATAGATTTGTTGGAATATGCAAGGGCTGCATATTCACCCGCAAGTTTAGACAGACCGTATATCTGCAAAGGTGAAGGAATATCAGATTCAATATAAGGCTCCCGTTTTTTACCATCAAAGACGTAATCTGTACTGAATGAAAAAAACCATGAATTGAATTTATTCGAAATCTCTGCCATATTCTTAACTGCAATACAGTTTAACATAAAAGCATTTCTCTCTTCTGTTTCACATAGTAGAACATTATGGAATGCCGCAGTATTAATTACAACATCCGGCAAAAAATACTTAACTTTCTCTATAAACGATTCAGTATCAGTAATATCCAGATCTTTCTTAGAAGGAGCAAAAACATCATGTCTCGATTCAGCATCTTTTACTAACATGCTCCCAAGCTGCCCGGTTTTCCCGATTATCAAAAGTTTCATCCGTGTTTAACCGCCCAGTCGTATGGAATAGATGGATCAAAAGGATTCAACCTGACAATCTCATCAGGATCATGGGGTATCGTAGAGCAGTTTGCTACAATTGAATCCTCTGTTCCAACGCACTTGAAACCGTTCCAGACATAAGGTGGCACGCATACAAGACAGTAATTGTCCTGACCGAGATATATCTCCTGGAATTCGCCTCGTGTCTCAGAATCCTCTCTGTCATCATAGAGAACAAGTTTGATTTTTCCCGTCACCACCGCATAATTTATGATCATTTTTTTATGGAGGTGCCAGCCTTTTATCACATTAGGATGGATCAAAGAAAAATATATTTCTCCGAATTTTATAAAATGTGGGTCGGTGACTTTGAGCATGTGCATCACTTTTCCTCGCTCGTCTATAATCTGCTTAAGAGGGATAATTTTTACTCCTTCGATCATTTTCATCCTCCAATTATGTGTGGTTCAGGTACAGGGATAATGAATTTTCCACCTTTTTCCAGATATGATTTTTGCTGTTCTAATATTTCATCTGCAAAATTCCAGGCAAGTATCAGCGTATAATCGGGCATATTCTTAAGCAGTCTATCAGGGTTGAGAACAGGGATATGCATCCCTGGAGTAAAAAGATTCTGTTTGTAGGGACTTTTATCCACTATATAATCAATTATATCTGTTGAAATACCGCAGAAATTTAAGAGCGTATTCCCTTTTGCAGGAGCGCCATAAGCTGCTATTGTTTTTCCTTCTTTTTTCAAACTTTTCAGCAAATCCATGAGCTTTGTTTTTATGAGGAAGGTTTTTTCTGCGAATTTGTTGTACACATCAATATTATCAAAACCTTTTTTCCTTTCATTAGTTAAATATTGTTCTACTGACGGATTTATTTCATGACATCCTTCATTGCCAATAAAATAAATTAATGACCCGCCGTGAATACTAAAATGTTCTACTTCAAATAATTCCATACCATAACTTTTGAATAATCTCGCCATCGGACGGAGAGATAAATATGAGAGATGCTCATGATAAACGGTATCGAATTCGATTTTTTCTACCATATCAATAAGGTAAGGTGCTTCTATTGCTATGACTCCATCTCTTTTTAAGAGAGATTTCAATCCTATTATAAAACCATGGATTTCAGGAACATGCGCAAAAACATGCCTTGCGAGAATGACATCCGCTTTTCCATGATTTTTTTCTATTTCAGAAGATATTTTATCACTAAAAAAGTCAATATATGTATCAATCCCCTTTTCAACCGCAACTTTTGCCACATTCCTTGCCGGTTCAATTCCAAGGACTTTTACTCCAAGTTTCTTGAAATACTCAAGCACACACCCATCATTACTTGCAATTTCGATAACAAGAGAGTTCTTGTTAAAACTGAATCGTTTTTTAAAATTACTCGCTAGATATGCCGCGTGCCTGTGAATAGTGTCCGAAGTTGAGGAAAAATAAATATAATCGATGAAGACATCCTCTGGTGGGATGACATGACCTATCTGGACAAGACCACATTCTTCGCAAAAATATATGTCAAGTGGAAATCTTTTTTCTTTAATATTTTTTACCTGTGCCAGTGTCAGAAAACTGTTTGCAAGTGGCATTTCACCGAGCTTCAAAAATAATTTGGTATCTTGATTATCACAGAACCTGCACTGCATCTTATTCCCTCATCATATTAGAAAATCCCTGTACCATTCGATCGTTTCCTTCAACGAAACGTCAATATCATATTTCGCTTTCCACCCCAGCACTTCTCTGGCCTTCTTTGCAGAAAGATACTGGCGCATGATTTCATTTTTGCCTTTGTTCAGTATTAAGGGTTTGATATCATATCCCAATATACTAATAATTTTATCTACTATCTGTAAAACTGTAAGTGGGGTTTCATTGCTGAAATTAAAGGCTTCACCATGGATGGTTTTATCCCTGATCATCTTTTCTGCAAGTAATTTATATGCAAAAGCGCCATCTTTTACATAGAAATAATCACGGACTGCTAACCCATCACTTCGGATAACCGGCCTTTCTCCGTTCAAAATGGAGCGGATTGTACCAGGAACAATCCTGTTGAAATTCAGGTCGCCTGGACCATAGAAATTCCCACATCGTGTAATACAAACAGGTAATTTATAGGTAGCATAATACGAATACGAAATCAGATCGGCACAGCTCTTGGAAACATCATATGGATGTGTACCTTGAAGTGAGGTTGTCTCGTTATAAGGTAACTGTTTTTGTTCACCATATGCTTTATCGCTGGACGCGATGATTATTGCCTCAATAAGCTCCGTTCTACGACAGGCTTCTAAAAGATTATATGTACCCCGTATGTTTGATTCGAACGTGGACAGCGGATTTCTATTTGCCGTTGGGACTATGGTCTGAGCGCCGAGATGAAAAACCATCTCGATTTCATGCTCATTGATTGACCTCTCCAGGATCTCATAATCTTCAAGTTTTCCATTGACAACAGTTAAATGATCTTTAATATAGTTAAATTCGGGCGAACCACTCCAAAGAATGGATTTTGGGACTATATCCCTGACAAGGGCAACTACGTTAGATTTTTCATCTATTAGAAACTTGGTAAGCCATGAACCAACAAGTCCGGTGGCACCAGTTATAAATATATTTTTATTTTTCCAATCAGTTACCATACTTTCCATTGCGGATCTTTTTTCCATAAATTATTTAATAATATAAAATCTCGATAGGTGTCCATACATTGCCAGAACCCATCATGTTTATACACCATCAATTCACCATCTTTTACCAGTTTCTCCATTGGATCCTTTTCTAATACACAATCATCACTATCTTCAATGTAATCCAGAAATTCCTTATTGAAAACAAAGAAACCGCCATTGATCAAGCCTTCAGTGCTCTGTGGTTTTTCAGCGAAAGATAAGACTTTACTATCTCTAACAACAATTTCTCCAAACCGCGAGACAGGATGTACGCCCGTGATGGTACCTATTTTTCCATGTGATTTATGAAATTCCAAGAGTTTGGATATATTTATATTAGCAACACCATCTCCATAAGTCAACATAAATAACTCCGAATCAATGAATTTTCCCACCTTTTTTACCCTTCCCCCTGTCATTGTGGTCTCACCCGTGTTGACGAGCGAAATTTTCAATCCGTATTCATCATGGGAATCGTGTATTTCAATATTTTTACTTCCAAGTTCAATAGTAAAATCACTGTTTAGCATCTCATAATTAAGAAAATATTCTTTTATCATCTCCCCTTTATATCCTAAGCATAGAATAAAATCCTTGAATCCATAATGTGAATATATTTTCATTATGTGCCATAGAATTGGCTTCCCGCCTATTTCTACTAACGGTTTCGGATGATATTCTGTCTCTTCTCTAAGCCTAGTTCCCATACCACCGCAAAGAATAATAGTTTTTAATGCCTTTCCTTTATTCATAAACTCCATTTATTAAAAAAATTTTATCATACATGTTTGTAAGTTAACTAATATTTTCGTCATTTTCAATTCAATGTATTTACTACAACTTCTTTATTAATAAATGCTATTAAGAATTAGAAAATAGAATATTCACTTAGTTCATTATTTTATTTTCCTCTTTATTTCGTAGGAAACTAACATCCCCAAGATACCTTGCAATAAATATAACAAGCAGGAGAGATAATATTTTATTCGCAAAATCTGCCACTGTCAATGCCAGTATATTCTTTGCAACTCTTTGTACTATATTCAATACTGTTCACCATTAGAGATGTTCATTTTTTCGAAAGCTTGAAGGTGCCATCTACGGCATCTTATGCAGCAATTCCATATATTTTGTTCCTATTACCTTCAGGTCAAATAACTCAACAGCCCGGTCTCTTGCTGCCATACCCATTCGGGTGCCCGTATTTGCATAAATGTGCACGATCCTTTCCGCCAATTCGACCGGGTTTTTTGGCGCAACGAGATACCCTGTTTCCATGTCTTTTATCGTATCGATCATTCCTCCTGCTTTTGTCCCGACGACCGGCTTTGCGCATGCCATAGCCTCAAGCACGGCGATACCGAATGGCTCAACTATGCTTGGCTGGACGTATATATCGCATTCAGCATACAGAGAAGGAATTTCCCGGTTCGGAATAGGTCCTGTAAGGAAAGTCACTGCATGTTCCAGTGATAGTTTCAATGTCAGGTTCCTGAGGTTCTGTTCCTCTTCTCCTCTTCCCAAGATATAAAGATGGGCATCCGGAACTTCTTCAATTATCTTCTTCATTGCCTCTATTAAATATCCCAGTCCCTTATATCTGTGCAACCGCGCAACTGTCAGTATCTTAAAATTTCCTTTTGTAAGGTATTTTCCTCCGGACGGTAATGGCATGAACAACTCTGTATCCACACCAACATGGATGACCTCTATATTCCTGCGAACGCCCAGTTCATTTATCATAAATTCTTTTGCGGCAGAACAGTGTGCGGTGAGCACATCCACACCATTTCTCAATTTTTTGTTTATTGTCGAATCCATTAATTTAACAGCATATCTTCTGGCTAAGTTTTCAGGGTAGTAGGTCCTTTCGGATGATAAAATAGTTGGAATGTTATGTTTTTTTGCTGCGTTATATGCATCAAGGCAGACAAAGGGATAGTCTTCCTGCAGCATTACAACATCCTGGGATATGATGAATTTTTCAGTTCCCCTTGCTATGGGATTATCTCCAATATCAAGCAGTACAGGAAGATATTCCACATTGAAATCCAGGTCATGTTTTTCCAACTGTGATGTTTTATTAGTGATAGCTTTCTCTCTTGGCGCCCTTGAAGTAGTCGTTATTATAGTGACTTCGTTCCCCAGATCTGTCAGACTTTGAGCCAGTCCGTATTCATTGCCGCGTACATAAGGGGTAAAATGGGGTACGACGATTCCGATTTTCATTTTTAGCTCTTGTAAACATCTATTAATTTTCCGGTTACATCGTTCCAGTCAAGAACAGAAAGGTTTTTTGTATCCATATTATTTTTAATACCTGAATCTTGCATGTTTTTTATTGCATTGATGAGTTCGCCGGTCGTGACCGGGGTATTGATTCCCGAACATCGTTTTCCATCCACAAAATCATCGAGCGCACTGCCCGTTGCCACAATGCAGGGCGTTCCTGCGGCGAGCGCCTCAGCCACGGTAATGCCATAAGCTTCGTATTTTGAGAGCATTATGAACATGTCAGCCGATGCATAGCGATCGAGCAATTCTTTTCTTGTAACGTCTTTATACCAGTTGATGCGCTTTGTGACATATAGTTCCTGCGCCAGTTTATGCAGATTCTTTTCATATGGTCCTTTTCCGATAATATCCAGCTTAAAATCTTCCAGATGCGGGAGGGCTTTAATAATATGATGTATGCCTTTATACTGTTCCAGCCTGCCGACGTATAACAGGGTTTTACTGCCGTCATCGCTTTTTTTATCGGATTTGAGATTAATAAACTCATTGAGATCCAGACCATTAGGTATTTTTTCGATTTTTCCTGCAGGGATATTGAAATCTGACATAACCATGCGCTTCTCATATTCTGATACGCATATCACTTTATCAGCCATTCCAAATATCCTGCCTCCGATAATCCTGTATGCCTTTAGCATCAGGTTTCTTATGACAGTATGCCCTCTTCGATGGTAGTGCGGGGTAAAAACAAGTCTGCTCTTCTTTGCCAGTGCTGCAAAAAATGCCGGAAGTGCATGGTAACTGTGTACATGCATCAGGTCAAAATCATGATCTTTTATATGGAAATAAACCTGCGGAGCAAAGTAATAGGCGTCCCGCGGTGCATATGACCAGAACCTGGTTATTGAAACCCCGTTTATTATTTCATGTCTTTTCAGGCGCCC
>CABMHZ010000258.1 GCA_902386115.1 uncultured archaeon
AGAAGAAAACAGGATAAACCAGGAGACTGATAACGAAGTTTCCAGGATCCTTGCCGATGATCAATCCCAGGAGGCGAAGATCAAGGCTGCCCGTCAGGAAGCTGTAAAAAAAGATATCGAGACGCTCAGGTTGCAGGAGTTGTCTGGCGCCAGCCTTGAGGTCAAAAGGGCAATGCTCAATGCGCGAAAGGAACTTCTTGATGAGGTGAACGAGAAGGCAAAAGAAGCAGTAAGTCAACTCCCGGCTGATAAGAACCTGAAAGTTTTGAAATCGGTCATCGAGAAGAACCAGGCAAATAATTCCAGGATAAGCTCTAATAAAAAAGATGAGCCCGTAGTCAGGAAACTCACGAAACTGACTTATTCCGGGGAAATCAACTGCATCGGCGGTGTCATTATCGAAAACGAGAATAGAACCGAATACCTGGATCTCAGGTATGAAACTATTTTGAAAAAAGTCAGTGAAAGATCATTGAAACAGGTCTCAGATATCCTGTTCGGGTGATAAAAGATATGGGTGTATCAAACACTGTCAAATATGCATATATCGTAGCCCGTGTGCGGGCTATGAAGAGCAAACTCATCCCGCGGGAGATGTATCCCAAATTCCTCAACATGGAGATACCCGAGATAACCCGTTTTATCGAAGAATCAGGTTATAAGAAAGATGTTGATGAACTCGGAAAAAAATACAAGGGCACAGACCTGATCGAACATGCCCTTAACCAGAACCTTGCCCTGACATACAGGAAATTGATAGAGGTTTCGCAGGATGAAGCAAACCTCCTGATAACCGAATATCTCCGCTCATGGGACATATGGAATATAAAGACCATCCTGAGAGGAAAATTCTCCGGCGCAAGCGAGGAGGAGATCCTCGAAGACATTGTTTCAGGCGGTCAGTTAAGATACAGGGATATGACCGAAATAGTAAAAGTAGGAACCGTAGAGGGTGTGATCGCAGCGTTTGCAAAAACGCCTTATTATCCCGCATTAACTGGATATAAGGGAAACCTCGCTGAAACAGAGAACGCCCTTGACCTGATGTACTATTCAAACCTCATTGAAGCGGTGACAGCGACAGGGAATAAATTATTCCTGAAATTCCTTAAGACCGAAATAGATCTAAGGAACCTGAAGATGCTTTTCAGGATGAAACGAGCAGGCATGGATCGTGAGGAAATAATCAAACTTCTCATACCGGGCGGCATGGAATTGAAGAACACCGATCTTGCAAGACTTGCGTCGCTGCCTGTCGGAGAGTTCGTGAGGGCACTGGAAGAATATTCCTACTGGAAAGCCATTTCTGATATTAGCGGGGAGCTCACCTCTCTTATCAATATAGAGATGCGGCTTGATAAATACGGATTGACGTACGCCTCAAGGATATCATTCTATTACCCGCTTTCAATACTACCCATTCTCGATTATATTATAAGCAAAAAGATCGAAGTTGACAACATAAGAATGATAGTGCGAGGAAAAGAGACAGCGCTCCCTGATGATATAATTAAAGCCCACCTGGTGATGTAAATGGAAATTGCAGTCGTTGGAAAAAGCGATTTTGTGCTTGGATTCAGGCTGGCAGGTATCAGGAAAACCTACGAAGTCACGCCTGCCGACATTGATTCGAAGATACAGGAAGTGCTCGGCGACAGGACGGTGGGGATACTTGTGATACATAATGATGATCTGATAAAATTATCTGCACATATGCAGAAAATCCTTGACGATTCAGTGGAACCAACGGTAATAGCCATAGGTGGAAAAGGAGAAAGCACAAATCTCAGGGATAAAATAAAACAGGCGGTAGGTGTGGATCTTTGGAAGTGATTTTATGAAAACAAACGGTAAAATTTATAGGATTTCTGGACCTGTTGTCATTATAAGCGGTTTAAATACCAGAATGTACGATGTGGTCAAGGTCGGAAATGAAGGATTGATGGGTGAAGTCATCGGTATAGAAGGCGACAAATCCACTGTTCAGGTCTATGAAGAGACCTCAGGGATAAGACCTGGCGAGCCGGTGGAAAATACAGGGATGCCCCTGTCAGTCGAACTCGGTCCCGGTCTGCTCGAGAGCATATACGATGGTATCCAGCACCCGCTTCCTGTTTTGAAAACAACAATGGGAGACTTTATCAAACGCGGCGTATTCGCTGACGGTCTTTCCCGCCAAAAGCAATGGGAATTCGTTCCCACGGCAAAGAAAGGAGATAAAGTAAAAGGCGGAGACATACTCGGGACTGTCCAGGAAACCCAGAACATCGAGCACAGGATAATGGTTCCTCCCGATGTTTCAGGGACTATCGAGGAAATAAAGAAAGGCAAGTTCAAAGTTGACGAAATAGTTTGCACACTTTCCGGAGGAAAGAAACTCACGATGATGCAGAAATGGCCGGTCAGGAAGCCAAGACCTGTCGCCAGGAAGCTTACTCCTAACAAGCCGCTCATCACTGGACAGAGGATACTTGACGGTCTGTTCCCTGTTGCAAAAGGCGGTACTTCCGCTATTCCCGGTCCTTTCGGGAGCGTAAAAACGGTTACGCAGCAGCAGCTTGCGAAGTGGAGCGATACGGAAATCGTGGTTTACATAGGATGCGGCGAGCGCGGCAACGAAATGGCTGATGTGCTCAATGAATTCCCTGAACTTGAAGACCCAAAGACCGGAAGACCTCTAATGGAAAGAACTGTGCTTATCGCTAATACCTCCAACATGCCGGTGGCAGCAAGGGAAGCATCGGTTTATACGGGTATCACGATCGCCGAGTATTACCGCGACATGGGATACGACGTATCATTGATGGCAGACTCAACCTCGAGATGGGCTGAAGCGATGAGGGAGATCTCATCACGGCTTGAAGAGATGCCTGGCGAGGAAGGTTATCCGGCTTATCTTGCAGCAAGATTATCGGAGTTCTATGAGCGTTCAGGCAGGGTGCAGAGCCTTTGCGGAAAAGAAGGTTCTATTACCGTTATCGGCGCGGTTTCACCACCCGGCGGAGACTTTTCAGAACCAATCACCCAGAACACGCTTCGTATCGTGAAAGTATTCTGGGCGCTTGATGCCAAGCTTGCTCAGAGAAGGCATTTCCCTGCTATTAACTGGCTTAACAGCTATTCATTGTACACAAAAGCGCTCGGAGACTGGTACAAAGAGAACGTCTCCCCTGAATGGTTGAAACTCAGGGACGATGCCATGGAATTGCTTCAGAAAGAATCGGAACTCCAGGAAATCGTACAGCTTGTGGGCTCTGACGCACTTCCTGAGGACCAGCAGCTAACGCTTGAGATTGCACGCATGATACGCGAATATTTCCTTCAGCAGAATGCATACCATGAGGTTGATACCTTCTGCCCGATGGATAAGCAGTACAAGCTGCTCAAAGCCATTACCACATGGGGCACACGTGCCCAGTCAGCCCTTGAGAGCGGGGTACAGATCGAAGATATCATGAAATCAAAAACAAAAGACGACCTTGCAAAGATAAAGTATGAAAAGGACTTTGAGGCGGCACTGGGTGTGGTTTTAAAGAACATGGATGAAGAATTCAAGAAACTCGGGGGAAGGTAACATGACCAAGGAATACAAGACGATAAATGAAATAGCAGGTCCGCTGATTTTTGTCGAGAAGACCGAACCTGTGGGCTACAATGAACTGGTGCAGATAACTCTCCCTGACGGCTCTATCAAAAGAGGACAGGTGCTTGATACTTCTGAAGATATCGTAGTTGTACAGGTATTCGAAGGCGCCGGAGGACTTAGCAGAGAGTCCAGTGTAATGTTCACAGGCGAGACCATTAAACTCCCTGTTTCGATCGACATTCTCGGCAGGATACTTTCAGGTTCAGGCGAACCACTCGACGGTGGACCGCGCATAGTTCCCGAGGACAGGCTTGAAATAACAGGCGCAGCTATCAACCCGTACGCACGCCTTCCGCCAAAGGAATTCATCCAGACAGGCATATCAACAATAGACGGGATGAACACGCTCGTCAGGGGTCAGAAACTTCCAATTTTCTCGGGCTCAGGTCTGCCGCATAACGAGATCGCGCTTCAGATTGCAAGGCAGGCAAGAGTCAGGGGCTCGGAAGAACCTTTCGCAGTGGTTTTTGCTGCGATGGGTATAACCAACGAGGAAGCGCAGTATTTCATGCGCGACTTTGAGCGCACCGGGGCTCTTGAGCGGGCTGTGGTATTCCTTAACCTTGCCAACGACCCGGCTGTAGAGAGACTTATCACACCAAGGCTTGCACTTACCGCGGCTGAATATCTCGCTTATGAGCACGACATGCATGTGCTTGTCATTCTTACCGATATCACAAACTATTGCGAAGCGCTGCGTCAGATGGGCGCAGCAAGAGAAGAAGTTCCCGGCAGGCGAGGCTACCCCGGCTACATGTACACTGACCTTGCATCGCTGTATGAGCGAGCAGGCGTAGTTAAAGGAAGAAAGGGTTCAGTGACACAGTTCTCCATATTGTCAATGCCTGGCGACGATATCACCCATCCCATACCTGACCTTTCAGGGTACATCACAGAGGGTCAGATAGTTATTTCAAGGGAATTGCACAGGAAAGGCATTTATCCACCGATTAACGTGCTTCCGTCACTCTCAAGGTTAATGAACTCAGGCATCGGGGCGACAAGGACAAGAGAAGACCATAAAGCAGTGTCTGACCAGTGTTATGCAGCCTATGCAGAAGGCAAAGACCTGAGGGGACTTGTAGCCATCGTGGGCAAGGACGCTCTCTCAGACAGGGACAAGAAATTCCTTGAGTTCGCAGATATGTTCGAGGACAGGTTCGTGCGCCAGGGCATGGATGAGAACAGGGATATCGAGACCACTCTTGACATTGGGTGGGAACTCCTCGCGTCGCTACCAGAGGCTCAACTCACAAGAATAGACAACAAGTATATCCAGAAATACCATCCCGCCCATAAGGCAAAGAAAGAATAATATGGCTATCAAGGATAATATCAAGCCCACACGCTCTGAACTGATAGATCTCAAAAAGAGGATCAAGCTCAGCCAGAGCGGGCACAAACTCCTCAAGATCAAGCGCGACCGGCTCATCCTTGAGCTTTTCGCGATACTTGAGAAAGCAAAAGATGTAAGGGTGGAATTGGAAAAACAGTTCACCGTTGCATCACAAAAACTGGCGATCGCGAAGTCGGTTGAAGGCGTGGTCGTGGTAAAATCCACAGCCTTTGCACTCCGTGATACGCCCAAGCTTGAACTTGTAAGCAAGAACGTAATGGGCGTCGTGGTTCCCAAGATCGAGGCAACAAGCATCCATAAGAAACTGGATGAACACGGATACGGTATAATCGGCACAAGCTCGCGCATTGACGAGGCTGTGGATACATACGAGATACTTGTGGAGAAGATAATCCTGGCGGCTGAGATCGAAACCACCATGAAGAAGCTGCTCGAGGACATCGAAAAGACCAAGCGCAGGGTCAATGCGCTTGAGTTCAAGGTGATCCCTGAGCTTACAGATGCGAAGAACTTTATCGTGCTGAGGCTTGAGGAAATGGAGCGAGAGAATACGTTCAGGCTGAAGAGGATAAAAGGGTAGTTCAGGCTAAGAGAAAAATTCTTTAGTCTTTATTTGACCATTTTTTATGTTTTATCAGACTTTCCCAGATTATTATCTCAAAAACGAGAACAAATGATTTATCGATATGAACTCTTCGCAAGCCTTTCATGTCATACTGTAGTGGTTTGTAGTGATGCGGGTCGTCCAGGATTTCACTCATCTTTTTTAGAATAATCCCAAATCGGTTTTTATTTTTCTTCTGGAGTTTATCTAGCTCACGTTCCAGCCGCTCGCTGATTTCGTAGGAATGTCTCAAATCTTAACTCCAAACCTTTTTTCGAACTCCGCGCTGGAAACCGTTCCTTCTTTTTTAATAGCATCAAGTTTTTTAATATATTCTGGTTTAACATGATGCAGGTCGATATTGATATCCTCAATGCTTTCTTCAATTTCAACTACCTTTTTCTTTAAAAAATCAAGGTCGGATGCGATTCTTTCTAACAACTGTACTTCTGACATAATATTACACCAATTTTATCTTAAACGATATTTATACCTGTTTAAATATCTATTTGACTGCCTTTCTTTATATATATTTCATACACCGACACCGCAGACTAAACAGTCTTTCCTGCACAGTAGAATTCGTATCCCATCACCTTGCTGCTCAAATCTTCACACATTTCCGATAGTAAGAACAACCACGCCGGGACAAACAGGACAACTCTGCCATCAACAGTTTTCCTGTCAAGCAAATCTTTTGTTACGACAAGTCCTCTTTCAGCCCCGTAATTTTCCATGAATTTTACCAGCCCCTTTAAATCCCCTCCAGTTATCTCGTTCTGATATTTGACCTCTATAGGCATTATCTCGTTACCTTTTTTTATTATAAAATCAACTTCGGTGTGATTTTTCCAGTAATATATTTCATATTTTGCAAGATGCGTTAAAACAATACCTTCCACTAAACGCCCTGCGAACATATCATCAATTTTAGTTTTATTCAAAAGCGCATTGATGAGACCACTGTCAAGCAGGAAAACCTTCTCATTGCTCCTTACTGTTTTTTCTATAGATTTTGCATATTTCCTTAATGTGAATACGATGAATGCGCTCTTCAGATAATGCAGGTAAGTGTTGATATATTCCCTGCTCAGTCCTATACTGTTGGAGATATTGGAAATGTTGAGTATCTGACCCGTTATCCCTGCTGTATAGTAAAGCAGCTTCTCAAGCAATTCCGGCTTTTTTATATCGTGCGAACTGGCGATGTCCCTGTATATCGCTTTATCAATAATATCTTCTTTTATCAGTTTCTGCCATAGCCCGGTCTCTTCTATATCAAAAATATTAGGGTAGCCTCCTCTTAACAAATATTTTTCAAAAAATATTTTGGCTTTAGTTTCGTATTTTTTGGCGAAAAGTAAATCAGGCGGGTCAATTGGAAGTATATTGATCCTTTCTTTCGTATTATACTCAAGAAATTCTTTGAAAGAGAAAGGGAGCATTATCTCTTCCACGGTGCGCCCCATGAGCGATTCCGCACCCTTGCGTATCAATGTTGCGGATGAGCCGGAAATTATGAATTTTATCGGGTAATTCCGGTCATAATATTTTTTGACATAATACTGCCAGTTCTCAAGGTACTGCACTTCATCTAAAAATATGTATATTATTCCGGAATCACTGACCGATCCTTTTAATATTTTTGTCTGGTAGAAATCTATGATCTTATCAAGATCAACTCTTAATTTAGGATCATCGAATGATAGATACAGGACATTTTCCGGCTTTGTCTTTTCCTCAAGCAGGCTGTTGAGCATCTGATAGAGGACTGTTGTTTTCCCGACCCTGCGTGGACCCTTCAGTACCAGTATCCGGTTCAACTTCAGATATTTTTCCAATTTATATAAAATATCCCTTTTAAATTCCTTTAACATATATGGGGGAACTTTTCTTTCAGTCCACCATGGATTGTAAAAGAATATTGCATCTTCCATGGGCAATTATTTGTATTTGTTATTAATAAAGCTAACTGTAGTTTACAAAAAACACAAAAAATTGTCAGGTTGAGTTGCCAAACATTTAGAAAATCTTTACATGAATCGCCACATACGTCACCCAGAACAGGTATTTCTTTAACTTGCGCCTCAATCTTACCGGGCTTCAACTATCCTTTCAAGGCTTTCCTTAAGTACATCTCATACACTGCCGGCTCAACAGACTTACCTGCCCAGAACTTCAGGATATCCTCCCTCGAGATAACCGCAGTCAACGGCAGCTTCTTTTCCTGTGCATCTTCGTGGAATATTATATGATATAGCGCCCCGCAATCAGGTTTATCCTCATATAATTCAATAAAATCGATCCTGTCCCCGTATTTCCTGATTATCTCATCGATATTGGGCTGGTTCCCCTCACAGAGCTTGCATTTGTCCTCCCGCGACCTGTCGCGCCTGAGGGACAGGAGCACAGGGCGTTCTGATATTGTTATCCTTGTTATCAGCGCGTCCACGTTCTCGTATTTATCTGCGATATACTGTTCGATAAAATCCTTATGCCCTGAAACGACCTGATCGGGTGTGAGAGAGTTCTTTGCTGCAAGTGCTTCGATCAGCTTTTGCCTGAACTTGTCTTTATGGTTTTGCAGGAGATGTTGCAGATTCATTATTATTCAGTGAAATAATCAAAGGGGATATAATAAGGTTTTCTCAAAAGAGGAATAAGTTGTAGACCTGAAATTATTTCGCAATGATTTTTCTGCGAATAAGGTCAAGGATATTTACGAATTTTGAAGGTTGAGTTATTTTTCTTCAGAGGGCTATTCTGTAATTTCTTTATTTTGTGGCGGTGCAGGACTGCCCGGTGGTGGTGTTGATGGAGGGGGTCTGCCTGATGGTGACTGCGCTGCTGAAGGACTCGAACATTTCGTTGCAGCAGGAATGAATTTGCCTGGAGCGACGCCAGGATCACCGATTTTATTCGTTGCGGATTTTTTGTATCCGACAATAATTTTGTCGCAGGTCTTCGAGATAAGAACGGGATCAAAATCGTGAAATCCTCTGTCATCTCGTTCCATTGACTTTAGGCTCAGATCGGCAAACTCCTGCGAGCAATTAAGCGGATCGAAGCCAAGCCTTGCGATAAGAGTTTTGAAGCATTCGTTCTCGTTCTTCCCTGTAAGCTTTTGACCTGCCATCTTGTTAAGGGCATTCGCGCAGGGCACGAGTGTCTGCGTAAATGCCAGATTCAAGTCATCGCAGTGTTCCTGTTCTCCTTTTTGCACAAGCATTGAGATGTCAGGTGTAATTTCTGCGAAAACAGGAACATCTTTTGTCCCGCACCCGGGAAGTTTCATCGTTTGACCAAGCGAAGCAGGTGGTTCCACTTTTGCGAACTTTGAAGTCATGGAAAGATTAACAACGACAGGTTTGAAAGTACAAAAACCTTTATCCACATCGAAATTTGGTGCGCATAAAAGTTTACTTGATTTATCTATTTTGTGAAATCCCAGCGTTCCTGCTCCCGCAATTCCTGCCGTATTAGCGGCAGAGTCAGGGGCAGGCGGGCATCGAAACACCTTGCTCTTGAGACTCTCAATCGCCTTTTCCATTCCTTCTCGCTCGGATAGTTTGCCGGACGTATATGAAGGTAGAACGGCATGCCCGGAATCCGCGAGTTTTGTCTGCAAAGCCTCTGATTCAAATAGTCTCGCGACTGCCTGATTTCCGATAGTTCTCTGAAGGAACAGGATTCGGTCAACGGGTGTATTCACAGACTTTGAGATTTCAGTCTTTCCACTAAATTGGATTATCTGAGTTTGGTTTTTTAAATCAGGCTTATTATCGGCGATCTTGATCCTCTCAGTCATGGTAACTCCCATATATTTCGTATCTTATTACAAAACTATCTCTCAAAGGAGTTTCATCGCTCCACTGCTCGCCCTTTTTCAGGATATTAATTGCTATGGGTTTACTTAAGGACATGCCCCTATTTATGTATTCTGATACTATTCTGACCGATAAAAAAAAAGCCATCCATAAACCTAAAATATGGGCCCGCTGCGATTTGAACGCAGGACCTCTCGGTTATCAGCCGAGCGCTCCACCTGGCTAAGCTACGGGCCCGAACTACCGCCAATATAACGGCATGTAATTTAAACCTTATCTATTCGATAAAGTTTATAAGCATAAAAGTCATGTGGGTTCGAAATCGTATTCTATACGCATATAATATTTATCGGAGGATCATCCAATGGCAAGAAAACCAGCAAGAATGTACAGGAACATCACCCAGCGCTCATATACAAGAAGGGAATACATGGGCGGCGTACCGGGAAGCAAAATAGTAACATTTGACATAGGGAATTTAAAAGACGAATTTCCGGTCGAGATCTCACTCATTGCAAAAGAAGCATGCCAGATTCGCCACAGCGCGCTCGAGGCGGCGCGTATCGCAGCGAACAGACCATTACTCGAAGGCGCAGGACTGAACGGCTATCATCTCAAGATCAGGGTTTACCCGCATGAAGTCCTGAGAGAGAACAAGCAGGCGACCGGGGCAGGCGCAGACCGTGTATCCCAGGGAATGCGCAATGCTTTCGGGAAAGCAGTAGGCACAGCAGCCAGGGTGAGTGCAGGTCAGAAGTTAATGACGTTATCAATAAATCCCGACAAGTTCAAACTGGCAAAAGAATGTCTCGTTTCCGCAGGACACAAACTGCCCACACCCATCAGGCTGGTCGTGGAAAAGGGTCAGGAACTGGTCTCAAGTTAGGTTCATGAACGATTATCTTGAAAATCTTGACAGGGCTCTTTCAACACTGCCCGATATAAAAGGCACAGGGGAGCGTTTTGTAGTCCCGGAACCGAAACTGCTTACAGAAGGAAAGACCACTGTACTTGAAAATTTTGCCGCGATAGTCGATAAACTGAACCGCGACCCGGAGCACGTTTTCAAATTTTTATTGCGTGAACTTGGAACCGCAGGCAAGCACGAGGGACAGAGAGCTATATTTAACGGCAAGTTCAGTTCAAGCGTATTTATCCAGCTTATAGATGCATACATAAAAGATTACGTGACATGCTCTGAATGCGGGCGTCCTGATACGCACCTTATAAAAGTAGAGAGGTTTTTGACACTGCGTTGCGATGCATGCGGCGCTCACAGACCCGTTTCAAAGGCACAGGCAGCAGTCCATCTTGTAAAGGAAGAAGCGCTAAAAGAAGGCGAGACCTACGAGGTCAGGATCGAAGCTGTGGGTAGCAAGGGCGACGGGATAGCCAAGAAGGACAAATATACCATTTATGTGCCCGGCTCAGTCAAAGGGGATATCGTCAAGATAAAGATCAAGAAGATCACAGGCAACCTGGCATTTTCTGAATTTCTGGAAAAGAAATAGTCTTCACGTAAAGTTAAATCATTTGCATGAGTATGAGTTGGCGCAAAGTTGATATGTGATGAGATCAAAGATAATTACTGCATAGAGGATAGGAGAATAAAAATGGATATCTCAATATATGAATTGTTACTGATCGTTTTTATAATCAATCTGCCTTTTGGCTATATGAGAAGCAGATCGACAAAGTTCTCGCGGCGGTGGATAATGGCTATTCACATCCCTGTACCTTTCGTATTCATATTGAGGGTGTTCTCAGGAATGACTTTATCCGTAATCCCCCTTCTTGTTTTATCAGACATAGCAGGTCAGATAGTAGGCGGGAAGCTTATAAAGCAGGATATCGGATAATAAAGATTAATTATTAGATACCAGCCGGGAATGAAGTGTTAATGAAAAAAGGATACTTCATCCTGCTGATAATAATATTTCTGATTTCTGTTACATTAGGTTTCTATTTCTTCGATTTCTTTGATTTCCCTGAAATTGAACTGCTCCCCTATTATGCGGTTTCATCTTTCATGCGCATGGGGATCGCTTATTTTTTGGCTCTTTGCTTTGCTCTTTCATACGGATATATTGCGGCTACGAACGATGCGGCAAAGAAGTTGATGCTTCCTGTTCTCGATGTTCTCCAGTCAGTGCCGATACTGGGTTTTTTCCCTGCCGCAGTCCTTTTATTCATTAATATCATACCCGGAAGACCAGGGGTCGAGTTGGCTTCCGTTTTCCTGATATTTACCAGCATGGCATGGAACATGGCATTTGGGGTTTACGAATCCCTTACGATGATCCCAAAAGATCTTGTTGAAGCTTCAGATAGTTTTGGCATACGAGGATGGCAACGCCTTGAAAGCCTTACGCTTCCTGTATGCGTCCCGAAACTCGTCTACAACAGCGTCATGTCCTGGTCAGCAGGATGGTTTTTCCTTGTCGCCTCAGAGATTATTTCATCTGGTTCAGAAACACACACGCTTCCGGGAATCGGAAGTTTTCTTATAGAGACGACTTATTCCGGTAAAATAGCCCTGATGCTCGTAGGTCTATCTGTCCTGATAATTATGATTCTTTTGCTTGAATTATTTATCTGGAAACCCATGCAATCCTGGGCTGACAAATTCACATTCGATTACTCGGGCGAGAAAAAACCCGGGGAGTTTATATTTAGTACACGAATATTAAAAAATTCATTCAAGCTTATTTTCGAGACCTTTTCTAAAATTATGGTTGTATTATATATAGTATTCCATAAATTTAAATTGTTAAAAACGATCTTAAAATCATTTAGCTTTATCGTTTTATTTTCTACCATAGCATATCTAACTTATATTTTTGTCAATTCACTCATTAAGCTGATCCTGATTCTGCCTCCTGATGCGTATTCAATCCCTCTTGCCATCGTGTATTCATTCCTTAGATTAGGTGTGACATACATAATTTGCGTGGCATGGACAATCCCTGCGGCATACTATATTGCAAAAAATAAAAAAGCCTCATCATATCTTATGCCTCTGATGGAGGTAGTTGCATCCATACCTGCCATTGCACTTTTCCCGGTAATTGTCCTGTTTTTCATAAGATACGGGGACATGGAGATCGCAGCAGTCATCTTAATTCTTCTCGGAATGCAGTGGTACTTGCTGTTTAACCTGATAGCAGGAGTGAAAACGATACCCGGGGATATGGAAAACGTTGCCGCTTCGTTCGGGATCAAAGGAAAGCTTTACTGGAAAAAAGTCATCCTGCCTGCAATGTTCCCCTCTTTTGTGACAGGAAGCATAACGGCATGGGGAGGCGGATGGAACACCCTGATAGTGGCTGAATATATTGTCTTCAAAGGTCAGGAATTTCATCTTTTCGGTATAGGATACCTGCTTGATAAGGCAACATTCGGGACACCGGATTCGGGAATGGTTATATTGTCGGTGATCAGTATGACTGTTACCATTATAATCCTCAATAAACTAATATGGCAGCCCCTGTACAGGAAAGCGCTGTCTAAATATAAATTCGATTAACGAGGCACGAATGCTGGCTGAAATAAAGAACGTATCCAAAACACATGAATCTAACGGCAATACGATACAGGCTCTTGACAATATCAACTTCTCGGTGGAAGATAATGATTTTATATGCATCGTTGGTCCTTCTGGATGCGGAAAAAGCACTCTTTTGCGGATAATCGTAGGGCTTGAAAGACCAACATCAGGGGAAGTCCTTTTTAAAGGTGAACCCATATCAACCGATAACCCCAAAGTTGCCATGGTATTCCAGAATTTCGCGCTTTTCCCGTGGCTCAATGTAACGGAAAACATAGAACTCGTGCTTGAACCACTGGAACTTCGCGGAAAAAAAGCGGAAAATAAAGCCTGCAAATACATCAAGGCGGTCGGACTTGACGGATTTGAGAAAGTATATCCGCGTGAACTTTCAGGCGGCATGAAACAGAGAGTCGGATTTGCCCGGGCTCTTGCAGTTGAACCTGTTCTTTTATGTATGGATGAACCGTTCTCGTCCCTTGATGCGCTGACCTCACAAAACTTAAAGGACGAACTACTGATGCTGTGGGCAGATACCAGCATGCCGCCTGATGCAGTTATAATGGTCACCCATAATATTGAGGAAGCTGTATATATGGCAAACCGCATCATCATCCTGTCGCCCCGCCCGGGAAAAGTCGTTGCAGACCTGAGGATCGGGCTGGAAAGACCGCGGAACAGGAAAGATCCTGAATTCTATCGATGGGTTGATAAAGTGTATTCACTAATAGTGTAACTATGATATTCCCGAAAGCAACCATCAGCGAGATTATCGGACTGCTTGAAGCAGTGAACGATTCCGGCGGCATTGAGGATGCTGCCAGGTTAGCCGCAGATTTCGACCTTGATCTCCAGGAAATCCTTCCTTCAATTGACGGCGCCGAACTGCTCGGGTTTGCCGTCGTTACTGACGGCAATATTGAACTTACGGCTGATGCAAGAAAACTCCTTGATTCCGGGATACGTGAGAGAAAGAATATCATACGGGAAAAAGTTGCAGGCGCAGAGATAATAAAAGAACTCAGGAATAAACTTCTGGAGTCGGAAGACCACAGGATGAAAAAAGAAGATGCCCTTAAATTTGTCCAGGAAAGGATTTCATCAGATGATATAGAGAGTTATTTCAGGATAATCATCAACTGGACAAGACACGCCGGATTAATAGGTTATAACAGTGATGCTGAAGAGATTTGCCTTATGGCAAAAGCGTGATCAAGTTACTATCTCTTCCAACCTTTCCTGCTCGATTGCCCTTCTGATCTCCATAGCCACGCGCCTGCCAGTGCTCATTGGCTTTCTCCATAAGGTATTGCCGTACGGATGACCCACAGAAACATGCACGTTCGTTCCCCCTCCCACGCGCGGCGCTACGTCGTAGACATAGAAATTGAGGTCTTTGTCAACGCAGGTCTGGAGACAGAATGGACCTATGATGCCGGGTTTGTAGTATTTCTGGGTGGCTTTCACGTATTTTTCGGCAAGCTCGAACGCGTCCTCCAGTAAGGACTCACGAAGCGTGGCTGAATTATGCCCGCAGACCGTGTATTCCGGCGTTACCTGGCGCTCATTCAGCGTTATCTGCTGCGGCGCAGGAAGGCGCACATGCCCGTCAAGGCTTGTCTCGAACCTCCAGTCGATACCCAACAGTTCTATCCTGCTCATTTCCTCCTCAAGGGGTGAGTAGAACATATCCAGGTTAAATACAGGCCCGATAATATATCTCTCTATCCTGGCGTCTGCCAGCGCTTCAGCGGTGATCACGCCCTGTTTCAGGAGCGCGCCGGATTTCTTTTTGAATTCCTCGTACGAGGCGGCAGTGAAAAAACCCCGCTCAAGCTTCTTCACGGCATGAGGAAGTTTTACCATCACAAGACTGTCGATATCTTCCGGCTTTTTTATTTTTTCAGGGTATGGGAGACCTGCTTTTTCAAGAAGCCAGTAATAGTCCTTCTCGATGCCCCTTTCTTCACTTCGCAGCAGGTTTCGGCTTCCGAACATCGGGACTTTGAACTTATCTTCAACATCGTCTATCGAGCAGTATGAGGTAAAGGAACGGTTCGGTATGAATATCACATTATCGTCGTGCAGTTTCTTCTGGTTCTCGATCTTAATTATCTCGTTGAATTTATTATAGACATCTGTTCTATCAACGATGCCGCGAATGAGCTTCCCGTCCTGCCTCTTCGCCTTAAAGTATTCAGTATAGGTCTTTTCGCGTCCCTTTTCACATACGGCATGAGTCCTGAATCCCTCTTCCACTGCGCCGTCGCAGACATCAAGGGCAGAATGCGAGGCAAGCACACCGATGGTGGTTTCGCGAAGGTCGTAGCCGGACAATATTTCTGTTATCTCCTTCCTCTCGATCATAGTCACATGTAGGTTTTACGGGTCTATGAATGTTGCGATTATTGGAAACAAATGTGTGTTTTATATTTTTTTCTGTATTAAAAACCAATATTCGAAGAGTTCTTTTTCTATTTCTTCATAATTATCGAATTTTGTTGATATAACTCTCCAGAAATGTTCGTTATGTTTTCTTTCAATAACATGACTCATTTCATGAAAAATCACATATTCTATTAAATTATCAGGTAAGTATTTCAAAAGCTTATTGATCGTAAGATTCTTATTGGGACTACAGCTTCCCCATTTTGATTTCATTCTCCTGAAATACAAGTTGTTTATATTGATTTTTAAATCTGAAGAGATAATCTCAACGGTAGAGGATATAAACATCTTTAACTCTTCATCTGTCCTTTTCAAATCAAGTTTTTTCTTTTGTCCCTTCTCTAATGCAGTAGCAATCTCTGAATTTCGCCTTAATATCCAATCTTGATGCTTCCATGTCTTTTAACATATCTGCGTACAAAACTGCGGACTTCCCTTTCAACCGTTTTTCTTGCTGTTTGCTGTACCGCCCAATTGTTAAAAATATGATCTCTTAATCTTTCAGACAGCTTTCTGACATCTCCTGTGATTTCGCCATCTTCCCCGAAGTCCTTCTCTAAATTCAGAAGCAATGAATATTCCATATCAGAAAATCCCAACTCCTTCTGTCTTTGAGAGAGTTTCTCAATTTTCTTGAATACTTCCATCCCCTCGGCATAAATTCTCTCAAAATCCTTTGTTTTCTCTTTCCAGAGTTTTAAAATCCTCTCCACCTTATCTGTCAGGGATTCATAAACCGGATTTTTATGCTTTTCCACCAAAACCAGCCTGTTCAAAGTAAATACAATGCTTGCAGCTTTTTCTTCTTTGCTCCTGTTCTTTTCTTCCAGTTCCCTGAGATAATTCTCGTCAAAACTGATTACAGGCAGATCCTTTCGCAAATTTTCAAGTTCAGTTGTCCTGTGAACGTATTTCAATGTTCTTTCGAAATATTTCTGGGCATACATTTCATGCTCAAGCTGATTCTGCAAAACAGTATTCATATAAAATGTGTAAATGCCTGAAATCCATTTATATTCAAAGAAGCGCTCAACTTTGATTTCAGCAGGCCCTAAAAGCTCAAAGATCTTCCTGAGTTCTCTGTAATCTTCCAGAAATCTTTTGCTATTCTCTTCTTCTGTTGTAAGAACTTCTATGGCTCTAAGCATTGTCTGCCTATCATAGCTATCCTCTGGAATTTCAGAAAAAAGAGCAAGCAAGCCATCAAGCAGCATATTAAAGTCCTCCCTCAGACTATCTATTCCTGAGAGTGCACCTTTGATTTCTTCTTCGCTGTATATCTCAAAAGCTCTCTTGAATTCTTTTAATATCCCTATATAGTCTAATATTACCCCTGCTTCTTTTATCCCTTTATACAACTTGTTCCTATAATAGTCTCATGATCGGAACTAGAAAATATAATTTACATTGACATAAATAAAACTTCTTATGTATTTTAGTAATATTAGGCGGCATGATAAAC
>CABMHZ010000259.1 GCA_902386115.1 uncultured archaeon
AATCCGCTGCCGCACGCATGAGGTCAAGTTTTGCCTCTTCACCTGACCGCTTTTTTACATTTTCGAGAACGGATAGGGTATGTTCGAGTTTTGCGAGGGATTCGCGTGAAGTTACGCCTTCATCTGCTGTATAGACAAAATCAAGTCCCAGCTCGCCTGCCACATCTTCGCAGATTTCCCTGTACGCGCCGTGGACGTGAGCGATTATGTTCTTATAATTGTTTTTCCTGAGGTAAGAACGCAGGTAGCCGCCCACCCATGCCCGTTCTTCTTTGTCCCAGTAGCCTGTCACCGGCGTATCGTAATGTGCAGCAGGGTACATCAGTTCAAGCTCGCGCGGGACAACGCCCATAGGAGAAGTGATGATAACCTCATGCACGAATCTGCGGTATTTTCCCAGGGCATTGATGAATTGCTGGTGTGAAGTGGAAATGGAATATGGTTTTTTTGCAGAGCAGGGAAAGAGCACAAGCGTATCAAGCTCAGGCGGAGAATACCTTTCCAATACCCTTTGCGCGAACCGTTTTATCTCTACCCGGTTCATGGATTCCGAAGTGTTGGCGAACAGCGTTGCTGACCTGAAGAGCGGTGTTCTTTTTTCAATGAATGTGGCTTCTGCATCGATAATTCGAAGCGCCGCTGTGAGCCAGGGGCGCGCCCTGCACTGGCGTTCTACATACTCACGAAGATGACCTGACCTGATTTGCTCGCGGATGGTGCGCATCTCTTCGCCAAGTTTCAAGGTATTGTGGCATGATAGCGCCGCTGCACGGTCTTTTTTTGGGAGTTTCATAAGTTCCTGCGGCGTGCCCGATGAACATACAGGGCAGGCGCAGGGAAATTCATGAATCCTGTCGAGGTGGTGTTCACCTGAGTTCGTGAGGTAGATGTCCTGATACCCTTTGATGATGGGAAGGGTCTCGTCCACTATGTCCACGCCCATGTACACAAGCATGGAGAGGTTCTCAGGCGTTGCAAGGGAAGGCACGTACAGGAGCGAGTCTGCGCGTGTGCTTTCTTTGAGTTTTACAATGGAATTTACAAAGTCCCTGGCATGGTTATCAAGCTGTTTTGCAGCGCCAAGGACGTACAGTTCCGCTTCGACGGGTTTCTGGTGGAAGGGGTGAGTGACGATGCCTGTGTAGCCTGAATTTGCTTTTATCTGCGCCAGCGCGGCGCCGGTATCGAAGGATTCTTGCAGTTGTTCGATGATATCAGGCTCTGTGTGGAGGGGCAGGGATTTATGCGAGGCAATGACGATTTTATTTGAGATGTTTTCAGGTAACTCAGTCTGATGCCACATTGCGCCTGAATCTATTATTAGAGAATCCTTCTCTTGTGTCCGGATAATGGCAGGGGTTGATAGCTCCCTTTCCAGACTAAGTTTGCCGAGTCGGGCGGCTCCGTCGCGATGGGTGATCTCGAAGATTTTACTCATAAGTCTCTGAATCAAAAAAACCGCAGATAAACGCAGATGAACGCAGATTTTTGATGATTCGAAGTGCTATTAGGTGAGAGTTTTATTTAAACATGAGCCATATTGCGATAAGAACTTACCGCTCGACCCAAATCGTTTGAAGCAAAAGACATTTAATAAATAAGATGGTCAATAAAGTAACATCTATGGCTGTACCTCTTGACGACCCCCTTCTGATCGAACATGTTCAACTTCTGTTGGACAGTTACCGCCGCTGGACCGGGCGCGAACTCATCCCGGCGGGAAAATCACATGAAGAGCGTGCCAGGGAATTGTTTTTCCAGCCTTTCATTTTGCTTTCCCACGGAACCCAGAAAGACCCGATATTGAACTACGGAAATCAGGCAGCTCTCGCTCTATGGGAGATGACATGGGAGGATTTCACAAGCATGCCGTCAAGCCTCACCGCAGAGCCCGTTAACCGGGCGGATCGTGCACGGCTGTTGTCCCGGGTCGCGCGTAACGGATACATCGATGACTACCGCGGCGTGCGAATATCCAGGAGCGGTCGCAGATTTCTGGTTGAGGGAGGGACTGTCTGGAATATCCTGGATGCTAATGGCAAATATGCCGGGCAGGCTGCAACCTTTGATCACTGGACATATTTGTAATTCCTGAACAATGGATCACGAATATCACGGAAGGATATGGATTCATCCGAATTAAAAGACGATTGGAAAACGTAAGGGCGCACGCATCAGGCATGCGCCCTGGCAGTCTTTTGACAGACTAATATCTGATAGATCACGCCAATTTATTATTTGAATCGATTGATATTTAATGATATTGCCTGAAGTTTCAGAAACAATATTTCGCATTTTTGTTACGAACGCTTCATTCAATCCATTTTGTTCATTATTTCAGCCCTTTTCTCAATCTCCGCCATTAGCGGATGTTCCTCATTATACAGAAATGTAAACTCCGCCCCTGGATTCATCTCCATAAGTTCCAGTGTATTCTGCAACGCCACGGTCAGAGCCTCATGATCAGGTTCCTCCGTCACTTCAGCATTGAAAGGATATGTCTCTTTAAGCTCCATCGGATACGCGCCGAAAGGCGCCTTGAACTCAAGCACCCGGTCAAAATCATCTTCATTTTCAACCCTCTTCGCCCTTATCAGAACCCTTCCTTCAAGCCTGAAATTCCCGAGCCTCTTCCTGAATCTCACTACTTCGGGTCTTAGCGCGGATTCCGGACCGCTGTAGAAAAATGTAGCCCTCGGCGCAGGCTGTAGCGTTTCGATCCATTCCGAATAATGAAGCGCGCGCCGCAGACCGTCAAGCATCCGCGGATGCGCCCTGCACCGCTGTTCCACGAGTTCCCAGAGGCTTCCTTCTTTTATCGCCTGCTTTACCTCGCGCATTTCGGCAAACGTTGCATAGAGGTTATGGCGCGCCAGCAGTTCTTCCTTTTTTTCACTCTTTTTCAATTCTTCCACATCGTACGAAGAGCATACGGGACATGAGCAGGGCAGGTACTGGAGATTATCCAGATGAGACGTCCCGCGCACCGTCATGTACCTGCCCTCCTTGGCGTACAGTGCGTACGAGGCAGAGTCGAACAGGTCGCAGCCAAGCGCCACTGCGAGTGCGAACATCATTGGATGCCCTGCCCCGAAAAGATGCACGGGCGCCGCTGGGGAGAGTCCTTTTTTCGATGCAACGATCACGTCCACAAGGTCTGCGTAGCGGTACGACTCCATGAGCGGCACCACTGCGCCAAGGGGATAAACGTCAAAATCGGCACTGCTCAACTCGCGTCCCGCCCTCTCCCTTAATTCAGTAAATGTCGAGCCCTGCACAGGAGCCGCAAGAAGCATGTCTTGCTTCAATCCGAGGGCTTCTTTTTCCCGATGAATGGTTATCCCGAGTTCCGATTCAGCACGTTCAAATGGAACATCCGGCGGCGTTGGTATGTCAAGAGGTACTCCGATGTCGGAGCCGATCTCCTGCTGGAACTGGACTATCTGTGAATTATTTACTTCCACCTCTCCGTAGATCGATAACTGATATGAGCCTGAGTCCGTCATTATGGGTCCGTCAAAACCGATGAGCGAATGCAGTCCTTCGCTAAGAGCCCTTTCCCTTAGCTGCGGCTTTCTGTAAATGATGTAAGAATTCGTAATAATGATCTGCGCGCCGAACTTGCAAAGCTCTG